>JAGBVQ010000113.1 GCA_017630245.1 Alistipes sp.
AAGACCACACCCGTAATCGGCGCCTTGAAGATCGAGGCCACGGCTGCTCCTGCTCCACAGCAGAGCATCAGCGTGATATTCTTATAGTTAAGGCGTGCAAGTTTTCCGATATTCGATCCGATGGCGGCTCCCGTAAGCACAATCGGGGCCTCGGGACCGACCGAACCTCCGAATCCGATGGTGGTGGCACCGCCCACGATCGAGGTCCAGCAGTTATGGCCTGCGATGCGTGAGCCTCTACTCGACATCGCATAGAGCACTCGCGTGACTCCCTCCGAGATATTATCCTTGACGATATACTTCACAAACAGTGTCGCCAGAATGATACCCATCGCCGGGTAGATAAAGTAGAGAATATGGTAGGTGTCGGGGTCAAACCAATTGACCAGACAGCTCTTGATCAGGTGGAGCAGCACCTCAAAGAGGTAGGTACCAAGACCCGCTGCCGCACCTACAACCACACCGAGGATAGCCAACATCTGGCGCTCGGTCAATTTCTTGGTCACGCGCAAAAACCAGCGATAAATCTTATCTCGCTTGGCTGCCTTGATATAGTTGGAGTGCTCGATCATACACCTCTACAATCACATATTCCTACACCCCTCTTGCGAGGGTTCTATTAGATAGATTGGCGGAAACGCTCTGCCTGCTCGGCAATCAGCTCCTTATCGGCAAAGTAGTTGATACGCATCGCATTACGCACATCGTTCAAGGTCTCGGCAGCAGTTGCACGTGCCTTGCGGGTACCCTCCTCGAGGATGGCATAAACCTCCTCGATCTTCTGCTCCCACTCCTTGCGGCGAGCACGAATCGGCTCCAACATCTCCTCCAATACGGCGATAAGCAACTTCTTACACTTAACATCACCCAAGCCACCACGGCGATAGTGATCCTTCATCTCTTCGAGGTTCTTATAATCGGGCTGATACTTCTCAAAGTGCTCATCACGACAGAATGCGTCGAGGTAGGTAAATACGCAGTTACCCTCGACCTTGCCCGGATCCTCGATGCGAAGGTGGTCGGGGTCGGTATACATCGACATAACCTTCTGCTTAACCTCCTTTGCGGTATCCGAGAGGTAGATGCAGTTTCCGAGCGACTTAGACATCTTCGCCTTGCCATCAGTTCCCGGCAGTCGCATACAAGCGGCGTTGTCGGGCAACAGAATCTCGGGCTCGACAAGGGTCTGGCCATAGACCGAGTTGAACTTGTGTACAATCTCGCGTGCCTGCTCAATCATCGGCTCCTGGTCAGCGCCTGCAGGTACGGTAGTCGCCTTGAAGGCGGTGATGTCCGATGCCTGCGAGATAGGGTAGGTGAAGAAACCTACAGGAATACCCTGACGCTGTGTTGTGTCGCCCTCGGCTGTGTTTTCCGAGAAACCACGCAACTGAATCTCGGTCTTAACGGTAGGGTTGCGCTGTAAACGCTGTACGGTTACGAGGTTCATATAGTAGAACGCCAACTCGCACAATTCGGCAACCTGCGACTGGATGAAGATTGTCGATTTCTCGGGGTCAAGACCGCACGAGAGGTAGTCGAGGGCCACCTCGATAATGTTCTGACGCACCTTCTCGGGGTTGTCGAAGTTGTCGGTCAATGCCTGTGCATCGGCAATCATAATAAAGATTCGCTCGAACTCGCCCGAGTTCTGCAATTCGACACGACGACGCAACGAGCCGACAAAGTGTCCTAAGTGAAGGCGACCTGTTGGTCTATCGCCTGTAAGTATAATCTTTCCCATAGTTTTATGTGTTTTCCT
>JAGBVQ010000114.1 GCA_017630245.1 Alistipes sp.
ATCTGGTTAAGCACCTGACCCTTGAAGGGAATACCCTCGGGCAGAACTACGTCGAAAGCCGAAATACGGTCCGATACGACCATTACCAAATAGTCGCCTTCGATGCTGTAGACATCACGTACCTTACCTACATAGTGTCCGGTTTGACCCGGAAGATTGAAATTGGTTTTAACGATTGCTTGCATATTATTATAAGTTTGTTGTTCGTTCTCTTTTACAGTGCTGTAACCGACCACAAAAGTAATACATTTTATCGAGTCGTCAAAGATTTTGCACCTATAATAAATTTCAAATCTCTCTTATTCATTCATAAAGGTCAAACCGCTCTCATTTGCACTGATTCTAATCGGTGCTTCTCGGTTGATGTGGCCCGCCAAAATCTCCTTTGAGAGAAGGTTTATCACCTCGCGCTGCACTACTCGTTTAACGGGTCGCGCTCCAAACATCGGATCATAACCCTGCTGAGCAATCCACTCTCGAGCTGAGGCGTCATACTCCAATCGCATACCATTCTCGGCAAGCATACGCGACAGCATACCCATCTGGATATCAACAATTTGCTCGATATCCTTACGGGTAAGGGGCTCGAACATAACAACCTCGTCGATTCTATTTAGGAACTCTGGCTTGAGTTGGAGCTTGAGCATCTCGACCACATCGCGGCGTGTACGCTCCACAACCTCCGCATCGAGCTTCTCGCCACTGAATGCTGCCGAGAAGTTCTCTTGAATAAGGTGCGAGCCCATATTCGAGGTCCTAATTATAATCGTATTGCGAAAATCTACCGTGCGACCCTTATTATCGGTCAGACGACCATCATCGAGCACCTGTAACAATATATTAAATACATCGGGGTGTGCCTTCTCAATCTCGTCGAGCAGCACCACCGAGTAGGGCTTACGCCTTACAGCCTCGGTAAGCTGTCCTCCCTCATCGTAGCCGACATATCCCGGAGGAGCTCCAACCAGACGCGAGACACTGTGGCGCTCCTGGTACTCCGACATATCTATGCGCGTTAGCATATTATCATCATTGAATAGGAACTCGGCCAGAGCCTTCGCCAGCTCGGTCTTGCCGACACCGGTAGTGCCGAGAAAGATAAACGAGCCGATAGGTCGTCGCGAATCGTTAAGGCCTGCACGTGAGCGACGTACCGCATTCGAGATAGCCACGATAGCCTCCTGCTGGCCAACCACACGACGGTGGAGTTCCGACTCCATATTGAGCAACTTCTCCCTCTCGGAGGCAAGCATACGCTGCACGGGGATTCCGGTCCAACGCGACACTACCTCGGCAATATCCTGAGCATCAACCTCCTCCTTAATCATCGAGCCACCGGCCGAAGCGAGCGAGAACTCTTCCTGCAGTGCCTCGATACGCCTCTCTGCCTCGACAATCTTACCATATCGGATCTCGGCAACTCGGCCATAGTCACCCTGACGCTCGGCTTGTTGAGCCTCAACCTTAAGTTGTTCGATCAGGCTCTTGTCGTCCTGTATCTTGCGCAGCAGGTCACGCTCACCCTCCCACTTGGCACGCAATCCTGACTCACGCGAGCGCAGGTCTTCAATCTCCTTCGAGAGGGCGTCGATACGCTGTTTATCTCCCTCACGACGAATCGCCTCGCGCTCGATTTCGAGTTGGCGTATGCGACGGTCGAGGGTATCAATCTCCTCCGGCACCGAGTTCATCTCCAGACGCAGGCGAGATGCAGCCTCATCCACAAGATCAATAGCCTTATCGGGCAGAAAACGCGTTGTGATATAACGATGTGAGAGCTCTACGGCAGCGATTATCGCCTCGTCCTTGATACGCACACGGTGATGACTCTCATAACGTTCCTTCAATCCACGAAGAATCGAGACCGAATCCTCGGTAGAAGGCTCATCGACCATAACCTTCTGAAAACGGCGCTCGAGAGCCTTATCCTGCTCGAAGAACTTCTGGAACTCATCGAGCGTAGTCGCTCCGATTGTGCGCAGATCACCTCGCGCAAGAGCCGGCTTGAGGATATTTGCCGCATCCATAGCGCCACTCGACTTGCCGGCACCAACCAGCGTATGTATCTCGTCGATAAAGAGCAGAATCTCTCCCTCGGCAGCCACAACCTCCTTAACCACAGCCTTCAGACGCTCCTCGAATTCGCCCTGATACTTAGCACCTGCGATGAGCGCACCCATATCGAGCGAGAATATAATCTTCGACTTGAGGTTTTCGGGGACATCGCCATCAACGATGCGGTGGGCAATACCCTCTGCAATTGCGGTCTTACCGACACCCGCCTCACCGACCAAAATGGGATTATTCTTGGTACGGCGCGAGAGAATCTGCAACACACGACGGATCTCCTCATCACGACCAATCACGGGATCGAGGCGGCCCGAACGCGCCAACTCATTGAGATTTATGGCATACTTACCCAGCGCATCGAACTCCTGATTCGAGGTCTGAGAATCGACGGTCGATCCCTTGCGGAACTCTCTGATTGCCGCCAACAGATCCTTCTCGGTGGCTCCCTGACCCTTGAGCAGATCGGAGGGAGTACCCCTCTCGGCAATGAGTCCAAGCAGCAGATGCTCAACCGAGGCATAGCGATCGTTAAACTTCTTGGTAAAGTCCACAGCACGCTGGATAACCTTCGAGGTATTTGGTGCGAAATATTGCTCGCCGCCACCTCCCGACACCTTCGGCAGGCCCGTTACGGCATTTGCGACATTCGTACGCAGGGTACGCACATTGACCCCGACTCTTCCGAGCAGAAATGAGCTAAGAGAGTCATCCTCCGCGATAAGTACACTTAAGAGGTGCAGCGGCTCCACAGCCTGCTGACCATTTTCGCGAGCAAGAGCGAAAGCACTCTGCAACGCCTCTTGCGCTTTGATAGTAAGTGAGTTGATATTCATATCTTTATACGTTTTGTTATTTCGTTTCGGTTTTGAGAGCAAAACAACAAAACTCCTGCCACGCCCAAAGCAATGACGAAGTGTCGCACGGTAGCGACAGAGTGACATTTAGATATGAAAGATTGACAACCGCAGACTGCCCGAATGGCAGACGGGATGACTATTTGACTATAACACTGCGGATGATTGGAACCCTCGAACGTGCATTCAGTGTTCGGCATAGCTCCATTCGACGCATCATCAACTCCGAGCGAACAACACTCGACTGAACGTGAACGTAGAGTACACCGCGCACAAGGCGAATCTGCGAGGTCTGGTTGGCAATGGCATCACCCACAACCTCTCGCCACGTCTCGGGCAGACAGCCTTCGGCAATTTTGGCTGCGATATGGGGAGAGTTGAAGAGTTCGTCGAACAACGCCCCGACACTCTTCGGTTCGGTTCTTCTCATCGCTCGACAGCCCCTCCATTAACATTAAATATCGTATACTCACACTCGGCACGATCGAGCAGCGAACGCAATCGATTCTCGTTACAATCGGTGATCATAATTTGACCAAACTCCTCGCCCTTGACAGCACGGATCAACTGCTCGACACGCTGCTCATCGAGTTTATCACAAACATCATCGAGCAACAACAGCGGACGCTCACCGCACTCGGCTGCGATAATGGCATATTGAGCCAACTTGAGAGCGATAAGGAAGGATTTTTGCTGGCCTTGCGAGCCAAACTTACGCAGAGGCACACCTCCAATGGTAAAGATTATATCATCGCGATGTACGCCCGAAGTGGTAAACTCATTTACGATATCCTTCTGGCGGGCACGCTCCAGCACCTCGGCAAACGGGGCTTCGTTTAGCTCCGAGCGGTAACGCATCTCAACGCTCTCCCTATCAAGCGAGAGCGCCTTATAATACTCTGCCACAACGGGTTGCAGGCGCTCAATTATCTCCGTGCGCTTGGCGTGAATCTTCTCTCCGTGAGCAACAAGCTGCGCATCATAAATCTGCAACATCGTCTCTTTCGAGGAGGTTTTGAGAAACTTATTTCGCTCAGCCAGAACGGCATTATAACGCATAAGAGTATTGAGGTAACCCTTATCAATCTGCGAAAGGAAACTGTTGATATAGCGGCGGCGCTCCTCGGCGGCATCGCTGATAAGCATCGTATCCGAAGGTGCCACGATAACCACAGGCGCAAAACCCACGTGGTCGGCGATTCGCTCGTAGGCCTTACCGTTGCGCTTGAGGGTTTTACCTGAGCCTTTGGCAAAGGTGCAGGCAATCTGCTCGTGCTTACCCTCATCGGTGAGGTACTCGCCCTCGACGACAAAGAAACTCTCGCCGTGGCGCACACACTGCCCATCGGTCATCCCCACAGCCGACTTTCCGAGCGAAAGGAAGTGCAGAGCATCGACAACATTGGTCTTGCCCGCTCCGTTGTCGCCAACAAAGCAGTTTATACCCTCGCCCAGCTCGAGATCCGCCTGAGCTATATTCTTAAAATTGATAAGTGATAATTTTTTTACCTGCATAATCACCCCAAAGGTAGCATTTTTGCCCAACAATCCCAAAAATTTTATTATATTTGTATCTATAACCAAAACTTCAACTCTATGAAACGACTTCTTTGGATGGTGCTGGCAGCAGTTACCTTTACCTCAACAGCCACTGCGGCTGCAATCATTCCACAGCCTCAATCCGTCACAGAGCACGGCAACACCTTTACAATCACCCCCTCGACAGCAATAGTCTATCAGGCAGACGAACTCTCGCCTCTAATGGGCTACCTACGCGAATACCTCAAGGTTGGCGAGCCAACGGCCACTGCACCCAAGAGTGGCTACATCGCTATCCTCCTCGACAAAGCACTTGCCGCAGAAGAGTATCACCTCTCTGTTTCGCGCGAGGCGATCTGCATTAAGGCAGGCGGCTATGGAGGTGCTTTCAACGGAGTGCAGACCCTGTTCCAGCTTCTTCCGAGCAAGGTCTACACCAAGCAGTTGAGTCTGCCGGCCGAGGTGTGTGGTTGCGACGTCAAGGATCGTCCCAAGTTTGGTTACCGTGGATTTATGCTCGACGTAGCTCGCACATTTATGGAGAAGGAGAATGTATTGCGCTACATTGACTACATCTCGTATCACAAAATCAACAAACTGCATTGGCACCTCTCGGATAATCAGGGCTGGAGAATCGAGATCAAGTCCCATCCCGAGCTTGCCGAGGTTGGTGGTTTTCGCGGTGGCGACTCGCCGATACGCGCAACTCTGGGCAAATGGAACGAGAAGTATGGCGGCTACTACACCCAGGAGCAGATCAAGGAGGTTGTTGCTTACGCTGCAGTGAGAAATGTGGAGGTCATCCCCGAAATCGACCTTCCGGGCCATAGCGAGACCCTCGTTAAACTCCACCCTGAGATGCTCTGCAAGGCAAAGGATGGCAGTCAGCGAAAGTCAGGCAACGTTGTGTGTGCCACAAACGACGACAACTACCGCATACTCGAGGAGATTCTCGCGGAGGTATGCGTTCTCTTCCCCTCGGAGCACTTCCATATTGGTGGCGATGAGGTGAATATGTCACAGTGGAAGAGCTGTCCCGACTGCTCGGCTTGGCTCAAAGAGCGTGGCTACACCGATGGCTACAAGTTGGAGGATATGTTCATCGGCCGCGTGCAAGATATACTCGCCAAGTACGGCAAGAGCCCCTCAGTATGGAATGAGGCGGCATTTGGCGGAGGTCTGTCGAAGAAGGCTTTGGTACACGGCTGGAAGAGTGCCAAGGTCTGCAAGCAGGTTATGATGAGCGGTTTCCGCACAATCTTTATGCCACAAGAGTTTTTCTACCTCGATATGCGCCAGAGTCTGCACGAAACGGGCGCAGTATGGGGAGGTTGTTTCGACGTACGCAAGACCTACTCATTCGACTTCGCCAAGGAGGGTTTCACCCCTGAGGAGGTGGCTCTTGTCGAGGGTTTCGAAGCCCCCTATTGGAGCGAGGTATTCCTCTCGCAGGGTGGAGATAAGTCTATCGACTTTATCGAATATATGACCTTCCCGAGACTCTGTGCGCTTGCCGAGCACGGCTGGGGTAAGAATGGAGGTGGAGAGTGGCAGGAGTTCCACCAAAGACTCTACTCGCGCCACTACGACCGTCTGGCCGATATGGGCATCAACTTCCGCATAACCCCCTCCGAGGTCAAGTACGAGGGAGGCTTGCTCTCAATCGAGAAGATTGACAATAGCGAAATATTCTACCGCGAGGATGGATCGAAGAAGGTGCACCGCTACAAAAAGGCTATCCGCACCGACAAGCCCGGCAAGTATATCTTCTGGAGCGAGTATCGTGGAGCAAAGTCGCCCGAGGTTGCCCACTCATCCTACTACCAGACCATAAAGCCGAAGGTTACCCTCTCCTCGTCGATGTCCGAGCACCCCAAGCACAACTATTCGAGGGTTGCCAAATACTATATGAATATACGCACCACCCAAAGCTACAAGAAGGGAGATTGGATCCTCTTCGAGTTTGAGGAGCCGGTAGAGTGTCGCGCAATTGAGTTTATCACAGGCTCCTATGCCGTTCCCTCACATCTTATTGCAAATGGTCATATCGAGCTGAGCGAGGATGGCAAGAGCTTCGTTCGCGCAGCTGAGCTGGAGTCGGGCCGTGCCAAGATCGAGAATCCCCGCCCGATCAAGGCAGCTAAAATCGTTGCAGACAAGGATTGCCCGACCGGCACATATGTCATAATCGCATCACCACAGATATACCC
>JAGBVQ010000115.1 GCA_017630245.1 Alistipes sp.
AAAGCCAACCGTTGTACTTACGGGATTAACCAGACGCAGGATGGTCTGCCCGGCCGATACGCGCTGATAGGCATCGACATAGGTACGCTCAACGACACCCGAAAAGGGGGCTCGCAGTCGCGTATCTTTCAGCAGATCCACCGAATTATTATAGGTCGAACGGGCTTGTGTATAGGCGGTCTGAGCCGACTCAAACTCCTGCTGCGACACAGCATCGTGTTCGCGCAGTCGCTTGGCCCTCTCGAGCCGCGAACGAGCCTCGTTGTAGGCCGAACGATTTGCCTCAACCTGCAGCTCCACATCTCGCGGATCAAGCGTAGCCAGCAACTCTCCACGGGTGACGCTATCACCCTTAGCCACCGGCACCGAGAGCACCTGTCCACCTATTTTGAAGGCGAGGTTCGTCGATTCGTCAGCTGTGGAGAGCCCTGCAAAATCCTTATTTATATAACGTGCATATCCGGCCGTCTCAACCCTCACAACACGCGGGCGAAGAGGCCTATCGGGCAGGTAGTCACACGAAGTGACCAGCACCGAAACGAGTAAAATGGTAAGTATGCGCATAAAAAAATTGACTTTCCCTCGAGAAAGTCAATTTTTATACCAAAATAAACCGACAGCTACACTTCTGCTCCGAACAAAGAGGAAGACGAAGAGCTGCGATCGCTCGGTTACTGCACCTTTGTTCGCAGCTTATCAATCTGTTTTTCAGCCTCCTTCAGTAGATTCTCAGCCTGCTTTTCTGCCGCCTTAACCAGAGCATCACCACTCTTCTCGGCAGCAAGTTTTCCAAGCGCACCCGAAGCCTTATTGATCAGATTCTGGCGCTGAACTTTAGCCTCACCCACCAATCGCTCGCCGGCCTTTATAGCCTCCTCGCGGATCTTGGCAGCCTGACGCTCGAACTCCTCGCTCACATTGGCGCTACCCGTATGCTTCTGCAACTGCTGGTTAATGACATTTCCCACAGCCTCCTTGGCAGCCTCCTTCACATCGAGCGAGATCTTCGGCGAGGTAAATGTACCGCCGATATTAGCCTTCACATTCGAAAGAACACCACCCGTAGCCTGTGCCGGAAGTTTGATATCGGCCACGTAGTCAATAGTCTGATCCAAGCCTGTAGATCCCGAGAGATTCAGCACAGCACCACCCATCTTAATATCGAAGGGCGAGGTATGAACTCGACCATCACGAATCGCAAAGGCAATCTTCACATCCTTAGCCTCAATATTGCGCAGACGATCATCCTTCAGTGCCGTAGCAAGAGCCTCGAATGCCTTAATATTCTGAACCTTAATATGCTCCGAGCGAATCTCACCCGATGCGTTAAGTGTCTTAAAATCGACACCCATCGTCTCGGTCAGCGCTGTCGATAGCGACATCTTCATAGAGTAGTTGCCACCGGTCTTCTCGAAAATCGGTGCAATCTGGCGCACGAAATCGAGTTGGCGGAAGGTCTCCTCAAAGGTCGCATTAGCAAAATCGAGCGAGAGCTTCAGCTTCGGCGATTTGACATCTGCAGCTGTCGAGTAACTACCCGTAGCGGCAACCTTACCACCAAACGCATCGAGCGAAAGGCGATCTATTGAGAGTGTGCCATTAGCCACAGCCACACGACCCACAAAATTCTCGAAGGTCATCTGCTGGAAGAGGATCTTATTCATATCAACGGCCAGCGAGAGATTCAGATTCTTCGGCACCTCGATAGCCTGCATCGGCTCATCGGCACCCTCTTCCACCTCTGCAGCAGGCTGCTCGGGCTGCGATGCCTCACCCTCCTCGTCGGCGGGCATCATCGCCATCAACTCATTAGCGTCGAGCAGATTAGACTTCAATGCAAGCGAGCCGTTAAGGGTTGTATTACGCAGGAAGTAACCGATATAGTTCGAGAGTGAGCCTGTCGCAGACAAGTCGCTTGCTCCAACCGTCACACCACACTCCGTAAGCTTGAGTGCCGAGGGAGTCACTGTCGCCGACATACGTTTAACATTAACTGCCGGCATACCCTCCAGACGTGCAACCACATCCTCGATGGTGAGCGTTCCGCTCGCCTTAATTGACTCGTAGCGCTCCTTCTCGATATCGGACATCTTACCCTCGGCGCCCATATCCAGAGTTACAATACCACCCAGATTTATCGACTCATCAAGGGGATAGACCCTCTTTACAGCGCCCAGATCCACCTTACCCTTCGCTGCAGCCTTAAAGCGCAGGTCGCTCATCGGAGTACGTGCGCTGAGTGAAGCGGCAATGGTGTTACCTGCAAGCGAGAGCGAAAGATTCGACACATCCACGGTAGTTGCATCGAGCGTACCGCCCGCATTGGCAACCTTCGCAGCGATATTGATCTTCTCGACAGCCTCGGGCAGAGCAGCATACTTAAAGCTACCGTTAGCTACGTTGAGTGCGAGTTCGAATGCGGGGAAGTTATCCCCCTCAAGCACTCCCTTCGCCCACGCACCGAGTGAGAGCGTTCCTCCGGCAGTCAGATCCTCAAAGTCCTTGGTATAGAAGGCCGGAACCATCGAGAGGATATCCTTAAACTGCACCTTCGAGCTGTCGAGGCGGATATCCATTGCGATAGCGTCACCCAACTCCACCCAGCCATCAGCCGTAAGGGCAATGGCATTAAGGTTCAAAGTGCTTTGTTTCAGCGTAAAGCGATTCTTCTCAAGATCAGCAGCAATAGTTGCCACCAATCCTGCATCGGCACCATTGAGCATCTTAACTCCGCCCGTAGTAAAGTTCATACCGCCGAGCGTCAGCGTCAGATCCAGATCGGTCTGCGCCGCCGACATATCGCCACGCAGACGCAAGTTGAGCGGAGAGGTCGAAAAGCTCATTCCTGCCTGCTCATCCCTATACGAGAGCGCCGCATCAGTAATTCTGAAATCGCGCACCTGCAGCTTAAACGACGAGGGCTCTTCGCTCTGCTCCACCTCAGGCTCCTCCACCTCAGGCTCGCTCTGGCCATCACTCTTCATAATATCCCAATTCACCGCTCCGTCCTCGAGGCAGATAGCATTCACCTGCGGCTCCTTGAGCAGGATCTTTGTAACCTCATAGCCCTCATCGCCAAATATCGACATCAGATTAACGACCACCGAGATACGGTTAGCTGCAACCAACGTATCGCCCTCAAACTTATCGACTCCGACAAGCGAGAGATCCTGCAACTCGACCGATGCGTGCGGGAAGTGGCGCAACAGGCTCAAATCCAGATCACCGAAATCCAGACGAGCATTGAGCATCTTGTTCGCCTCGCTCTTAACAATCTCTACGATCTTGGGTTTCATCACCACCGGCACGATGATCAACACGGCCAACAGCGCAACCACAAATCCTCCAAAAATTTTCACAAAAGTTTTCATACTCTTCTATCTTTTTTACTCTATATCTCGACAATTATACTTAGCGACGATTGTTCCGTTATCGAGCACCACAAGGCCTGTAGTTGCTCGCAGCATTGTCTTCAGCACCGTAGCGTCGATATTACAGCACTGCACCTGACGACTTCCGGCAAATGAGTGTAACGTAGCCTCCATTCGCTCGGGGGTTACGCATAGCACCGCAGCGCCCCCCGCTTCAGCCCTCTCGACCACTCGACCCAGACGCTCAGCACACTTAGGCTCAATGTGGTCAAACTTAGTGACGCAGATTAGGTAGAGCCTACCCTTAGACTCTGTTACCAAAGCCGTTGCATCCTGGCCATTGCCGTCACGCAACGAGAAC
>JAGBVQ010000116.1 GCA_017630245.1 Alistipes sp.
CTGTACGAGCAACGTTGTTGAACGGATCCTGCTCGGTGAGCGACCAACCCGAGGTCTGCGAGTGAGTACGCAGTGCCAACGACTTGGGGTTCTTAGGCTCGAACTGTTTAACGATCTTAGCCCACAACATACGAGCTGCACGCATCTTTGCAATCTCCATAAAGTGGTTCATACCGATAGCCCAGAAGAACGACAAGCGGGGTGCGAAGGCGTCGATCGACATACCTGCGTTGATACCTGCACGCAAGTACTCAAGACCGTCTGCCAGCGTGTAAGCCAACTCGATGTCAGCTGTAGCACCTGCCTCCTGCATATGGTAACCCGAGATCGAAATCGAGTTGAACTTGGGCATATTCTTCGATGTGTACTCGAAGATGTCAGCGATAATCTTCATCGAGAACTTGGGAGGATAGATATAGGTGTTACGCACCATAAACTCCTTCAAGATATCGTTCTGGATAGTACCCGACAACTGCTCGAGTGTGCAACCCTGCTCCAGACCGGTTACGATGTAGAATGCCAATACCGGCAAAACGGCACCGTTCATTGTCATTGATACCGACATCTTATCCAACGGAATACCGTTGAAGAGTACCTTCATATCCTCAACCGAGCAGATCGATACACCTGCCTTACCTACGTCACCAACTACACGCGGGTGGTCAGCGTCGTAACCACGGTGAGTAGCGAGGTCGAAAGCTACAGACAGACCCTTCTGACCTGCTGCAAGGTTACGACGATAGAATGCGTTAGACTCCTCAGCAGTCGAGAAACCCGCATACTGGCGGATAGTCCAAGGACGCATAACATACATTGTCGAGTAGGGACCACGCAAGAAGGGAGCGATACCTGCTGCATAGTTCAGGTGCTCCATACCCTCGAGGTCTGCTGCCGTATAAGCACCTTTGACGGGGATTCTCTCGGCAGTAAGCCACGGCTCCTTAGCAGTGGCATCGTTAGCACAGCCATTAGCTGCGCCACCGTTATATGCTAAATTTTCAAATTTTGCTCTCATAATTGTTCTGCTTTTTAGATACCCATCTCCTTGAGGTAGAATTTAAGTGTCTCGAGCACGTTGCTCTTAACATTGATAAAGTTGGTGATACCCTGTGCCTCCAACTCGGGAGTGCAAGCCGGGGCACCGGCAACAACCAAGATTGCCTTGCCATCGAGCAACTCCTTAACCTTGGGAGCAACCTCTGCGTAGTCGTCATCCGATGCGCAAACTACTACGATATCTGCAGCAGCAGCGAGTGCAGCCTGGACACCCTCCTCAACGCTCTTGAAGAATGTGTTGTCCTGAACCTTGATACCTGCGCAAGCGAAGAAGTTGCACGAGAACTGAGCACGAGCTCTTGCCATTGCCAAGTTACCGCAAGTGAGCATAAATGCCTTAGGCTCCTTGCCGCTGCGGTCTACGCCCAGACGCATTGCCTCGAATGCCATAGCACCACGGTAGGGAACAAGCACGTTACCCTCACCCTCTACGCGATTAACTGCGCACGAGCAGAGTGACTCACCTGCAACCTCGGTGAAGTTAGGATACTGGTTTGCACCGAGCAGTACCTGACGACGAGTAGCGATATTCTTATCCTTCAAAGCAGCCGATGCCTTAACCTTCTCTGCAACGAAGCCAGCCTCGTATGCAGCGGTGTAACCACCCTTATCCTCGATCTCGAGGAAGAGCTTCCAAGCCTCCTCAGCGATGCTCTGAGTGAGGTTCTCGATGTAGTACGAACCACCTGCGGGGTCAACTACCTGATCGAAGTGCGACTCGTGCTTGAGCAGCAACTCAACGTTACGAGCGATACGCTTCGAGAACTCATCACCAGCCTCGTACGAGTGGTTGAAGGGGAGGACCTCCAGAGAGTGTACACCGGCGATAGTTGCCGACATAGCCTCGGTGGTACCACGGAGCATATTTACATAAGGATCGTATACGGTCTGGTTCCACGACGAAGTCACTGCGTGAGTGAACATCTTCTCCGAGCAGTGGCACTCGGGCTTGTAGCCATTAACGATGTTGGCCCACAGCATACGAGCAGCGCGGAACTTAGCCATCTCCATAAAGTAGTTCGATGTAACAGCCATCGAGAAGCGGATGTTGCAAGCAGCCTCGTCTACCGAGATACCTGCCTCAGTGAGGCGTACCAAGTAGTCGTGACCTGCAGCAAGGGTGAATGCCAACTCCTCAACGATGGTCGAGCCGGCGTCAGAGAAGATGTGACCGCTAACACTTACGCAACGGATGTACTCATAAGTCGAGCAACGCTTGATCAGTGCAACGATCTTCTCGAAGCAACCCTCTGCGTTAGGAGTGCAGAAGCAACCCTTCGACGAGAGATTCTTTACGAGCGGGTCGAGAACGAAATTAACATGCATATCGTTCTTCTCAACACCCTCGGCCTCGAACTTATCGAGCAGCAAATTTGCAACTGCTGCAACCTTCTTACCGCTGAAAGTGAGCTCAACAGCGGGGAGAACGATGCCAGCAAGCAGTGTATTGAGCGCCTCAGCCGAGAGCTCCTCAGTGAGAACGAACTCAACCGAGTCAACACCTGCGTTAAGAATTGCCAGAGCCTCTGCGTTAGCCTTTGCGGGGCACTCTACATTGACACTCTGGTGGATACGCCAGCAGTTATCCTTGCGGACACCTCTAACGTAGGGGAACTCTCCTGCGGCAGAGCCGAGGAACTGCAAACCTTCGAGGTTTTCAGCGCGATAGTACGGGCGGACATTGAAGCCCTCACCGGTACGCCATACGAGCTTGCGCTCATAATCTGCGCCCTTCAGGTCGGCTGTAATTACCTCCTCCCACTTCTCGGTCGAGACCGCGGGGAACTCGGCAAACAGCTTGTTTTCATTTGTTTGTGCCATAACTCTTTATTATAGATTTGTATTATGTGGTTTCTAATCGTACAAAGGTACAAAATAATTCACAATGAACAATGAAGATTTTGCAATTATTTACTTTAGTAAAGATAAATTATTCGACTACGATCTTTCTCGGCTTTCAATCCATAGTTTTTGCGGAGTGAAAACTTTTGAATTCAAAGTTGCTGACTGCTTGCATCGGCCGTGTGCTAAAAATATGTAAAATTGCATAAATTCTAATTGATTATATCGAATAACAATAAACGCGTATTGAAATAGGTTGAAAAAATGTGAAAAAATGGAATAACTTTGTAAAAATTTACTACTTTTGCGACAGAAATAGCAGAAATTAACAATATATCAAAATATGGAACTTTTAAGATTCAAAATGGTCGACGCGGCGCTCAATCACCGCGCAGTGGAGGTTGAAGCTCCGGCTTCGCGTCCTTCGGAGTACTTTGGCGAGAAGGTCTTTGGGCATAAGGCTATGCGCAAGTACCTGACCAAGAGTACCTATGAGGCTCTGATGCAGACAATCGAAAATGGCACACCCTTCTCACGAGAGGTTGCCGACAGCATAGCTGCCGGTATGCGCCAATGGGCTATGGAGAATGGTGCCGACCACTACACTCACTGGTTCCAACCCCTCACGGGCGGTACGGCCGAGAAGCACGACGCTTTTGCCGAACCCGATGGTAAGGGTGGTGTTCTGGAGGAGTTCTCGGGCAAGTTGCTTATCCAGCAGGAGCCTGATGCTTCGTCGTTCCCCAGCGGCGGTATTCGCAACACCTTTGAGGCTCGCGGATACTCGGCTTGGGATCCCACCTCGCCTGCATTTATCGTTGATACAACGCTCTGTATCCCTACCGTGTTCATCGCCTACACGGGTGAGGCTCTCGACTATAAGACTCCTCTTCTGCGTTCGATTTCGGCTGTAGATAAGGCTGCAACCGAGGTTTGTCGCTACTTCGACAAGGGGGTTAGCCGCGTATTCTCGTACCTTGGCTGGGAGCAGGAGTATTTCCTTGTGGATGAGAGCCTGTGGGCTGCACGTCCCGACCTTGTGATGACGGGCAGAACTCTTATGGGTCACGAGTCGGCAAAGAATCAGCAGTTGGAGGATCACTACTTCGGCGCTATTCCGATGCGAGTGCTTGCCTTTATGCGCGATCTGGAGTACGAGTGCCTTAAGCTCGGTATTCCCGTCAAGACTCGCCATAACGAGGTGGCGCCCAATCAGTTTGAGTTGGCTCCCGTATACGAGGAGGCAAACCTTGCCAATGACCATAACCAGCTGCTGATGACGGTGATGGATAAGGTGGCACGTCGCCACTCGTTCCGTGTGCTGCTGCACGAGAAACCCTTCAAGGGTGTCAATGGCTCGGGTAAGCACAACAACTGGTCGCTCGGTACCGATACGGGTGTAAACCTGCTCGGACCCGGACATACGGCGCTTGAGAATCTGCAATTCATAACCTTCCTGGTAAATGTAATCTCGGCCGTTTATAAGCATAACGGATTGCTCAAGGCCTCGGTAATGAGCGCCACAAACGAGCACCGTCTGGGTGCGGGCGAGGCACCTCCGGCAATCATATCGACATTCCTCGGAGCGCAGATTTCGGCTCTGTTGGAGAAACTGGAGGCGAGCTCCAGCAGCGAGGCTATCCGCTTCGATGCCAAGAGCGTATTCCGTATGAGCGGCATCTCGCGCATTCCCAGCCTTCTGCTCGATAACACCGACCGTAACCGTACATCACCATTCGCCTTCACGGGTAATCGCTTCGAGTTCCGAGCTGTTGGATCTTCGGACAACTGTGCCGATGCGATGATTGTCCTCAACTCGGCTGTGGCTGACGAGCTGACGCTCTTCAAGCGTAATGTCGATACCCTCATCGAGAGCGGAGTCAAGAAGGAGAAGGCTATCTACGAGGTGCTCAAACGTATGATCTCAAACTGTAAAGCCATCCACTTCGAGGGTAACGGCTACTCTGACGAGTGGCGCAAGGAGGCCGAGAAACGTGGACTGGATTGCGAAACCTCGACCCCCGTGGTGCTGGGTCGCTACCTCGATAAAAGCACCGTCGAGATGTTCGAGCGTCAGGGCGTCTACACCGCAGTGGAGCTTGAGGCTCGCACCGAGGTTAAGTGGGAGATGTATGTCAAGAAGGTGCAGATCGAGGCTCGCGTATTGGGCGACTTGGCGATGAATAACATCGTGCCTCTTGCGTCGAAGTATGAGGCTATTCTGCTCGATAAGGCGTGGAAGATGAAGGAGTTAGGACTCGATGCCAATGCCGACATATCACTTATCCGCACCATCCAGGAGCATACCGCCGCTATCCAGAATCTTACTGCCGAGATGATCGAGGCCCGCAAGGTTGCCAACCGCATCGAGTCGGCACGCGAAAGAGCCGAGGCCTACCACGACAAGGTGATGTGCTATCTCGATCCGATTCGCAAGCATATCGATACGCTGGAGGAGGTTGTTGATGACCAGCTCTGGACTCTGCCCAAATACCGTGAGTTGCTCTTTATTAAGTAGAATTTGTTATTTACATATAATATAGGTATTTTTGCTTCCGATTAGATATATATTTTACTAAAACTAATACAAACAACAAATGAAAAAATTCGTTTTAACACTTATTGCTGCTGCAATCTCGTTGCCGATGATGGCGCAGCAGTATGTTGTAACACAGGCGCACAAGGATCGTGCTGCTGAGGTAGTTAAGCAGATGACCCTTGAGGAAAAGATCGCCTATGTGGGTGGTTATGAGGCTTGGTATGTGCGCGAGATTCCCCGCTTGGGTCTGCCCGCAGTGCGTATGGCCGACGGCCCGCAGGGCGTGCGTAACAACACCAAGAGTACACTCTATCCGAGTGGTGTGGCTGCAGCTGCAACTTGGGATAAGGCGCTCATCGAGCAGATGGGTATCTCGCTGGGTAAGGACTCGCGTGCTCGCGGAGTGCATATCTTGCTCGGTCCCGGTGCAAATATCTATCGTTCGCCCCTTTGTGGTCGTAACTTCGAGTATTTCGGAGAGGATCCCTACCTTGCAGGTGAGATCGCTACCGCTTATATTAAGGGTGTTCAGAGCCAGGGTGTAATGGCTTGTATCAAGCACTTCGCAGGTAACAACCAGGAGTGGGATCGCCACAGTGTATCTTCGGATATCGACGAGCGTACTCTGAATGAGATCTACTTCCCCGCATTCGAGAAGGCAGTAAAGGAGGCAAAGGTTGCAACCATTATGACCTCGTACAACCTTCTTAACGGTGTTCACGCATCGGAGGATAAGTATCTCAATCAGGATGTTTTGCGTGGTCAGTGGGGCTTCGGCGGTTTCGTTATGTCGGACTGGACATCGTGCTACTCGCCTATCAACGTGATTCGTTGGGGTGTTGATTTGGAGATGCCTTTTGCAAAGTGCCTTAAGCCTGAGCTTATCAAGTCGTTGGTTGAGCAGGGTGTTATTGACGAGCGTGCACTCGATATCAAGTGTCAGAACATTATCCAGACCATCTTTGCTTTCGAGTTCGACAAGCGCGAGCAGCTCGATAAGTCGCTGCCCGAGAATAATCCCGAGTGCGACGCTGTTGCACACAAGCTCTCGCAGTCGGCTATCGTAATGCTTAAGAACGACAACTTCCTCCCCTTCAAGAAGGGTAAGGTTGTAGTTTGTGGTCCGAATGCTGACCGAATCGTAACCGGTGGTGGTAGTGGTTTCGTTACCCCCTTGATGGCTTGCTCGGTAGCTGAGGGTATGCAGAATATCGACAAGAAGATTAAGAGTACACATATTCCTACCGCAAAGTACGATCTTCCGGGCGTTGTTTATGCTGATAAGGCGTTGGCAACAAAGGGTATTGCTGCCGAGTACTACAACAATATCGAACTCAAAGGCGAGCCCGCTCACAAGTTCATTTCGGAGAAGGTTTCGATCAACGAGAATGTATTTGGTGCTCACAACGATATGGTTGGCGTATCTACTCGCCACACCTTCTACTACAAGACCGAGAAGGATCAAGCATACTCGTTAACTCTCAATAGCAACGATGGTCACCGTATGTACCTCGATGGTAAGAAGATCTTCGATACTTGGGGTCGTGATAGCAACCAGTCGAGCTATATGCTCGTTGAGTTTAAGGCTGGCCAGGTTTACGAGTTTGTTGTTGAGCAAGTTAATCGTGGCGGTAGCATCAGTTTGGGTACAATCTTCCAGCCTGCTATTGTTGAGGATGATACAACAGTCAAGGCGTTGTCAGAGGCTGAGTGCGTAGTTGTATGTCTTGGTCACAACAACTTTACCGAGAAGGAGAATTCGGATCGTACATTTGAACTTCCTAACGGTCAGCTCGACTACCTGAATATGGTTCTCAAATACAACAATAATGTTGTTGTTGTTCTCAATGGCGGTGGCGCTATCGAGATGGCTCCTTGGATGTCGAAGGTGAAGGCTATCTTGATGGCTTGGTATCCCGGTCAGCAGGGTGGTCTTGCAATCTCGGAGATTATCACCGGTAAGATCTCGCCCTCGGGTAAGTTGCCTATCTCGATTGAGACTAAGTTGGAGGATAACCCCTGCTCGGCTAACTACCACGAGAACGTAGACCGTATCCGTTCGAAGAAGATTAACCCGCACGCTCGTGTAGAGTACCGCGAGGGCTTGTTCGTGGGCTACCGTGGTTACGAGAAGAGTGGCGTGAAGCCTCTGTTCCCCTTCGGTTTCGGTTTGAGCTACACTACATTCGACTACTCGAATATCAAGATTGCAAAAGATGGTAAGGAGTTCGTCGTTAGCTTCGATGTGAAGAATACCGGTAAGGTTGCAGGTGCCGAGGTTGCTCAGGTATATGTTGGCGATGACGAGTGCCGTCTTGTTCGCCCCGCAAAGGAGCTTAAGGGCTTCGAGAAGGTTATGCTTCAGCCGGGTGAGACAAAGAGTTTGAGCGTTCGCCTGGGTGATGAGGCGTTCCGCTTCTACGATCCTATCTTGCGAGAGTGGGTTGTTGAGCCGGGTACATTCACCGTTCACGTTGGTGCTTCGTCGGCTGATATCCGCCTTAAGGGTCAGCTGAAGGTTGAGTAAGTAACTTAAACTTTAGATTCGAGGGCTGTTCGATAATACCGAATGGCCCTCTTTTTTTTGAGTATAAGCCAAGGTTCTCATAATAATATGAGGTTTTGTGTTTTACGAAAAAAGGAGTATCTTTACGGCGTATAGACGAAAATATTTATTAACCAAAAACTAATATCGATGAAAAGAACAATTTTGACACTTGTTGCAATCGTACTCTC
The DNA here is from genome assembly GCA_017630245.1 of Alistipes sp. Classification (GTDB taxonomy): domain Bacteria; phylum Bacteroidota; class Bacteroidia; order Bacteroidales; family Rikenellaceae; genus Alistipes. The sequence goes on from JAGBVQ010000116.1 coordinate 8,174, forward strand.
GCTGCCTATTATGGCGCAGAAGTATGTGGTAACACAGGCGCACAAGGATCGTGCTGCTGAGATTGTTAAGCAGATGACCCTTGAGGAGAAGATCGCCTATGTAGGTGGTTATGAGAGTTGGTATGTGCGCGAGATTCCTCGCCTTGGTCTGCCCGCAGTGCGTATGGCCGATGGCCCGCAGGGCGTGCGTAACAACACCAAGAGTACACTCTATCCGAGTGGTGTAGCTGCAGCTGCAACTTGGGATAAGGCGCTCATCGAGCAGATGGGTATCTCTCTGGGTAAGGACTCGCGTGCTCGCGGAGTGCATATCTTGCTCGGCCCCGGTGCAAATATCTATCGTTCACCTCTTTGCGGTCGTAACTTTGAGTACTTCGGAGAGGATCCCTACCTTGCAGGTGAGATCGCTACCGCTTACATTAAGGGTGTTCAGAGCCAGGGCGTAATGGCTTGTATCAAGCACTTTGCAGGTAACAACCAGGAGTATGCACGTCACGGTGTGTCGTCTGATATCGACGAGCGCACATTGCACGAGATCTACTTCCCCGCATTCGAGAAGGCTGTTAAGGAGGGTAAGGTAGCTACGATTATGACCTCGTACAACCTGCTGAACAGCGTTCACGCATCGGAGAGCGAGTACCTCAATCAGGAGGTGCTGCGCAAGCAGTGGGGTCACGACGGTTTCGTTATGTCGGACTGGAATTCGTGTTACTCGCCCATTAACTTGGCTCGTTGGGGTGTCGATATCGAGATGCCTACACCGAAGGCTATGGAGCCCAAGTTGATGAAGAGCCTCGTTGAGCAGGGCGTGATTCCCGAGTCGGCTTTCGATAAGAAGTGTCAGAACATTATCCAGACTATCCTCGCATTCGAGTTCGACAAGCGCGAGCAGCTCGACAAGTCGCTGCCCGAGAATAACCCCGAGTGCGATGCTGTAGCTCACGAACTCTCGCGTGCTGCTATCGTAATGCTTAAGAACGAGGATAACTTCCTGCCCATCAAGAAGGGTAAGTTTGTGGTGTGTGGCCAAAATGCTACCCGCATCGTAACAGGTGGTGGTAGCGGTTTCGTTACTCCGCTTATCTCGAGCTCGGTTGCGAAGGGTATGGCAGAGGTTGATAAGAAGGTTAAGAGTACCACTATTATCCCTATGATTACCAACCAACTCCCCAATCTGTTTGCCGATAAGGCGATGACTATCCCCGGCGTAAAACTTGAGGAGTTTGTAGGTTGTGAGCTCGAGGGTCAGCCCGCAGTGACCAAGATTGTTGAGAAGCCTATGATTATGAACCTTGCAGAGGAGGCTCACGACGACCTTGTGATTACCAACTACTCGACTCGCCACACATTCTACTATAAGCCTACCGTAGACGAGAAGTTCAAGCTCGATATCGAGGGTAATGAGGGCTTCCGCTTCTTCCTCAATGGCGAGAAGAAGATTGACCGCTGGAACCCCAGAAATGGCCGTCACGGTTATATGTACCTCGATATGAAGGCCGGCCAGGTTTACGAGTTTATCGTTGAGCACTACAACAACTCGGGCGGTACTTCGATGGAGATGGTATTCGAGGCTCCGATGGATACTGACGAGCAGGCTTCGAAGCAGATTCGTGAGGCTGACTGCGTAGTCGTTTGCCTTGGCCACAACAATATCACCGAGCGCGAGAATGCAGACCGTACCTTCGAGTTGCCGATTGGCCAGGTGGAGTACCTCCGTTCGATTGTGAAGCTCAACCCCAACGTAGTCGTTGTCCTCAATGGCGGTGGCGGTATCGAGATGGCATCGTGGATGAATGAGGTAAAGGCTGTCTTGATGGCTTGGTACCCAGGTCAGCAGGGTGGTTTGGCAGTATCGGAGATTATCACCGGTAAGATTTCGCCTTCGGGCAAGTTGCCCTTCACCATCGAGGAGAAGTGGGCCGACAACCCGACATACTCGAACTACTACGAGAATGTTCCCCGTATGCGTAGCGTAGAGATCAACCCCTACTCGCGTGTAGAGTACCGCGAGGGTATCTTTATGGGCTACCGTGGTTACGAGAAGAGTGGTGTTAAGCCTCTGTTCCCCTTCGGATTCGGTTTGAGCTACTCGACATTCGACTACTCGAACATCGCTATCGCTCAGGATGGCAAGGAGTTCGTTGTAAGCTTCGATGTGAAGAATACGGGTAAGGTTGCTGCTGCCGAGGTTGCTCAGGTATATGTTGGCGATGATGAGTGTCGTCTTGTTCGCCCTGCAAAGGAGCTTAAGGGCTTTGATAAGGTTATGCTTCAGCCGGGCGAGAGCAAGAAGGTAAGCGTACGCCTGGACGAGGAGGCATTCCGCTTCTACGATCCCGTGCTTCGCAAGTGGGTTGTTGAGCCGGGTACATTCACCGTTCACGTTGGTGCTTCGTCGGCAGACATCCGCCTTAAGGGCCAGCTGGAGGTTAAGTAATTAAACCTCACGCAATAAAAAGGACAGCCGTGGCGGCTGTCCTTTTTATTAAGCTATATCCAACTACAACTCCTCGCTGTGGATAAATACCCCGTCGAAGGGTGGTGTAAGATCGGGCTTGTGGTCGAAGATTCCAAAGAGCGCCGAGCCACTACCCGACATCGAGGCATAGATCGCTCCCTGTTCTTGCAGCCACTCCTTGAGTCTGCCGATCTTGTGGTGAGATGCGAAGATATGAGGCTCAAAATCGTTTTTCAGCACCGCCTGCCACTGCTCAATCGGCAACGCAATCCTCTCGCAGAGTGGCACCTGAGGCACAAAGGGTCTAATACCCGAATAGGCCTCGCGCGTAGAGACGCCCTCATCAGGCTTTACCAGCACAAGCCACAAACCCTGTAATGGCACCTTAATAGGTTCCATAATCTCGCCTCTGCCCGTGCACAACTGTGGGGTGTTGCGAACAAAGAAGGCAGTATCGCTACCCAATTCTGCAGCCAATGCAATCAACTCTTGCTCCTTAAGATTAAGCGCAAAGATCTCGTTTAGAGCCAAAATCACCGCCGTTCCATCGGCCGAGCCGCCTCCCAGACCTGCGCCAAACGGCGTGCGCTTATCAAGACGGATGCGCACCGCCCCTACGCCATAGCGTTCGTGCAGCAGTCGCCACGCCTTGATGCAGATATTCTGCTCGGGAGGGCAATCAACCTCAAAGCCCACGTTTTCGAAGCGAGGCTCTCTCCCCTCGCAAGGCTCGATATCCAACAAATCGTAGAGCCCGCGCATAGGGTAGATAACCGTAGCAAGCTCGTGGTAGCCATCCTCGCGACGACGTAGCACGTCCAATCCGAGGTTTATTTTACAGTTTGCCTTAACTCTCATACCACAAAAATAGTAAAACTATCACAATTTATCACACTCCCAACCCGTTAATTGGGGGTATAATTGGTGCTTGGAGTTTGAAATTTGCTATTTTTTTTATTCCTTTGCACCAGAAAATTACAATGAACAATATGAAAAAAATTGCTTTACTTCTTTCAGCTGCACTTATTGCACTGACTGCGTGTGATCCTATGGAGGAGATTGTAAACGAGCCTATTACAACTAAATTTGTCGAAAAGATAACCAATGCGGTTGATGGTAGCGTTATATCTCTCTCGTATGATAGCGATATGCGAGTGACCGGCGTAACCAAAACAAACCCGACCGATTCGTCGCAGGATCGCCATTACGAGGTTAAGTATAATCTCGATATGACCACCAACACCGTAACTTTCGACATCATCAGCGGTGAGGATAAGTTCGTGATGGAGTTCAACGAGTACGGAGCATTGAAGGAGTTTGTGCGCGATGGCGCTACTCGCGAGGTGCTCAGCACGTTCGTCTACAACAACTACACTTCGGTCAGCGCCTTCCACCTAGAGTTGAAGGGTATGGTCGATAACCTTACCGGAGGCGAGGCAAAGCGTATCGATTGGTCGTACGGCACCCCCGTAAACCAGATTAACCAGATCGATAGAGTTATCGAGAATGAGAAGTACACCTATTCGACCTCGATTCAGTATGAGTATCTGGCGTACTGCAGCAATGTGCGTGCAAACGTAAACTTCTTTAACCTGCTGACTCCCGAGTTCCTCGAGTATAGCAACATCCCGACCGAGTTGGCCGCTACAGTGAGTGTTTTTGGCTCACGCAGTTCGTACCTGCCTACAGACGTCACTCTCACCAAGGGTCGCTCGGAGGCTGGTGAGAATTATGTGAAACTCACCGAGGAGACACGTGAGTTCTCGTATGAGCTCGACGAGAGAGGCTACATCTCGAAGATCTTCACCGGCAAGGAGGAGAGCAAAAACAAAAAGTTGCTCTACACTATCGAGTACGCCAACGTTAAGCAGAAGTAGCAGATATACCTTATATAATAATAGGGGCGGCCACAGATCGGAGGCTGCCCTTATTATTTAGGGGGGCTCTATTGACGATGCAAAAAAATCCGACTCCGTAGAACCGGAGCCGGATTTTTCGTGTTTATAGAGTCAGTGACTACAACCCTGATTACTTAATGTTGGGGTTGAGTGCATTCCACTCTGCAACGGGAGGAAGTACGCCGAGAGCGATAACCTCATCACGCAAAGCGCAGAGGTGCTCGTAGCTCTTTGCAAGTGCAGCCTCCTCGTCGGGAGTACCAACCAACTCCTTGAGCTGGCAACCCTCAGCTGTGAGCGAAGTCTCCCAAGCCATCATAATGTGGTCAAACTTCTCGTTCGAAACGTATGTACCTGCAGGCCAACGGAACGGCTTGCCACCCATAGCAGCTGCGATCATCTCGATCGAAACGTATGCGGGCGACTGGAACGACGAACGGCCACGGAGGTTGATGATGTTAGCACCACCCTTAGTAACCTTCTCCTGAATCTCTGCCCACTGCTCAGCGGTGAGAGCCTCAGTGCCGATAATCTCGGTCAGCGGCTTGCCCTGAACCTTTGCAGTCGATGCGTAAACAGCCATCTGCTCGCCGTGGCCACCGTAAGTACGGCAGTTCTCAACCTCGTCGAGTGCTACGCCGAAGTGCTTAGCGAGCTCGCTGCGAAGACGAGTCGAATCCAAACCAGCCAAAGTAGTAACCTGCGAAGGCTTCAAGCCCGAGTAGAGCAGGGTGATAAGACCGGTGATATCAGCAGGGTTGAAGATGATAACAACGTGCTTAACATCGGGGCAGTACTCCTTAACGTTCTTACCAAACTCCTCTGCGATCAGGGCGTTGCCTTTCAAAAGATCCTCACGAGTCATACCTGCCTTACGAGCAGCACCACCCGAGTTTACGATATACTTAGCATCGGTCAAAGCCTCCTTGATATCCGAAGTGAAAGTTACGTTTACACCCTCGAAACCGCAGTGGTTGAGCTCCTCAGCTACACCCTCCAAACCGGGAGCATAGGGATCATAGAGGCAGATGTTGGGAGTCAGACCCATCATAATAGCGGTCTGTGCCATGTTCGAGCCAATCATACCGGCAGCGCCGATAATAGTCAGTTTTTCGTTTGTTACAAAGTTCATAATTTTTAATTTTTATTAAGGTAAAACATCTGTTTCTTACTTATTCATTTTAGCCCACGAGTCCTTGAGGGTCACCGTGCGGTTGAAGACAAGGTGCTCGGGCGTAGAGTCGGTATCGGGGCAGAAGTAGCCCACACGCTCGAACTGAACGGTCTTGCCCACCTCCTGTGAAGCCAATGCCGGCTCCAACCAAGCTGTAGTCTTAACCATCGACTCGGGGTTGAGGTTGTCCTCCCACGAGGTCTGGCCATTGCTTGTATCGTTCGGATCCTCGGTTACGAACAGCGGGTTGAAGAGGCGCACCTCTGCCTCCACAGCGTGCTCGGCCGATACCCAGTGGATAACGCCCTTTACGCGGCGACCATCGCTCGACGAGCCATCGCCCGACATAGGATCGTACGTGCAACGCAACTCTACAACGTTGCCCTCCTCATCCTTGATAACCTCCTCGCACTTGATAAGGTATGCGTAGCGCAGACGCACCTCGCCACCCGGCTGCAGACGGAAATACTTCTTGGGAGGATTCTCCATAAAGTCATCGCGCTCGATGTAGAGCTCACGACCGAAAGGCACCTCGCGCATACCCGCTGCCTCATCCTCGGGGTTATTTACAGCCTTGCGCATCTCTACCTTACCCTCCTCCCAGTTGGTAATTACAACCTTGATGGGGTTGAGCACAGCCATACGGCGCTCAGCAACCTTGTTCAGATCCTCTCTTACGCAGAACTCCAACTTTCCGAGGTCGATCACGTTGTCACGCTTGGCAACGCCCACCATCTCGGCAAATGCACGCACCGAAGCGGGAGTGTAACCCTTACGGCGCAGAGCGCAGATTGTCGGCATACGGGGGTCATCCCAACCCATAACTGCACCCTCGTTGACGAGCTTCAGTAGGTTACGCTTCGACATCATTGTATATGTGAGGTTCAGACGCGCAAACTCGTACTGGTGCGAGGGATAGATATCCAGCGCCTCGATAAACCAGTCGTAGAGCGGACGGTGAACGTCGAACTCAAGGGTACAGATCGAGTGGGTAATCTTCTCGATCGAGTCGCTCTGACCGTGAGCGTAGTCGTACATCGGGTAGATGCACCACTTGTTACCTGTACGGTGGTGCTCTGTGTGGAGAATACGATACATAATCGGGTCACGGAAGAGCATATTAGGGTGAGCCATATCAATCTTTGCACGCAGTACCTTTGCTCCGTCAGCGAACTCTCCGGCCTTCATTCTCTCGAAGAGGTCGAGGTTCTCCTCGACCGAGCGATCGCGCCACGGCGAGGGTGTACCCGGCACCGAGACTGTACCACGGCCCTCACGAATCTGCTCCTGAGTCTGGTCGTCAACATAAGCGAGGCCCTTCTTGATAAGCTCCACAGCCCAATCATAGAGCTGATCGAAGTAGTCCGAAGCGTAGCGCTCCACGGCCCACTGGAAGCCGAGCCACTGGATATCGCGCTTGATCGAATCAACATACTCAACATCCTCCTTCACGGGGTTGGTATCGTCGAAACGCAGGTTGCAAAGACCGCCATACTTCTTAGCCAAGCCGAAGTTGATGCAGATACTCTTTGCGTGTCCGATATGCAGATAGCCGTTGGGTTCGGGCGGGAAGCGAGTCTGTACTCGCGTTTCACCCTTTGCAATCGACTCTTCGATAATCTCCTCGAGGAAGTTCAACGACTTCTCTCGTGTTGTCTCATTGGTTGCTGTTACCATACTTCTTAAAATATCTATTTTTTATGTTTTGATTTATCGTAAATTGTCGGGGCGAACTTTGCCGCAATGCCCACAAGTTGTGAGCACATTACCTTCTGCCCCGTATATTGCAGTACCATCTCGGCCTTAACCGACACGCGGTCATCGCAGAACTTCTGCTCGTAACCTATGCCCGTGCGGTTGTAGATTCCGCTGCGTGTGGAGTAGAGTACATCGCCCGTATATAGTCCCTGAGCATAGCGCTCTCTATCCTTGCCTTTCAGGTCGTAGAAGGGCATCATATTGTCGCCAAAGTAGAGGTTGTTGTCCACAAAGAGACCCCAACGGCTCACTCTGAAGTAGAATTCGCCACCTTTGGGTAGTGCCATTCCGCCATCTTCCTGGCGACGGTCACGTTGATAGCTTTGCAGATAGCCCAACCTTAGATCGAAATCAAAGAAGGCCTTGAATCGAGAGCCTACCCACGCATTTGCGAGAGCATTATCGACCACGTTTCCGTGGAAGGTCGATTTATTGGCGTAGTGTTGCAACGAGAGCGATAAGCCTGCATAGAACCACTTGGCAAAGTTGCCACCAACCGAAGCTAGCACTCTAAACTCCTCGCGAGTGTCGGGCGAGTAGAGGCCGTTCCAATCCACCGACAACTCGGCAAACATTCGCTCCGAGAGGTAGTGGCCCGCCACGCCCTGCACCGTACCGTTGTAGATGCGGGTTGAATCCGAGAAGAATGCACGCGAGTAGTGGCCCACAAGTTCATCGCGCTTGAATGCTCCGGCGTATGCGCCCCACTTATCGTCCTTATAGCGATAGTAGGCCAGAAGGCGAGCCTCGTTCAAAAACTCTTTCGAGCCAAAATCCCTGAGAAGCTCGGCACCTGCCACCACCGAGTGGTGACCGCCCTTGCCGAAACGATATCCGAGTGCGGGGGTTAGTTTTACGGCAAAGATAGTTCTCGAGTAGCCGATCTCATTACCTGCATACTCTGCATTGTCGAAGTGGGTTGCAACCTCGCCGTCGAAGAAGAGAGCCTCATGCTCGGTCTCCTCACACGCAGGCGCGTGCGCAACATCCTGACCCTGTGCTACATACGCAACCAAGATCAGTAACAAAACAACTATCGAAAATCTCTTTGTCATTTGTTACACCTCATTTTTTGGGTACAATAGCCCCAAATCAACCTCAAAAATAGTGATTTTTTTTGATTTTTCGTAACTTTGCGGCAAAGAATCGCAACAATGAGAAAAATTACCAATGCTGAACTTGGTCGCCCCTCGATTGAGGAGTTCGCCAAGCAGAGAAAAACTCCCGTCACAGTGGTGTTGGATAACGTGCGTTCGGCACAAAATGTGGGATCGTTCTTCCGCACGGGCGACGCCTTTGCAATCGAGCATATTGCCCTCTGTGGCATAACGGCAACTCCCCCCAATCGTGAGATTCACAAGACCGCTCTGGGTGCCGAGGAGAGTATCGAGTGGAGTTACTATCCAACAACCGCAGAATGTATTGAGCGTCTGCACGATGAGGGCTATCGCATCCTTGCTATCGAGCAGGTCGAAGGGGCCATTATGCTCAATGAGTTTCAGGCCGAAGAGGGGGTGAAGTATGCTATCGTTTTCGGTAACGAAGTGATGGGTGTTGATCAGGCCGTAGTCGATATGTGCGATGGTGCTATCGAGATTCCGCAGGTGGGTACCAAGCACTCGCTCAATGTTTCGGTGAGCGGTGGTGTTGTTTTGTGGGATTTCTTTTGTCAAATCGGATTAAAACGATAACTTTGCGACAAGAAATTGTTATAAATTTCAGTAAAAATTAGGGTTCTAAATCTTTCGAAATATGTCAGTTGAAAGTACAGTTCGTCCCGTGACGACACTCCGCCTGACGGAGATGAAACAGCGTGGTGAGAAGATTGCAATGCTCACCTCATACGACTTTTCGATGGCGAAAATCGTTGATAATGCAGGTATTGACGTAATCCTGGTTGGCGACTCGGCAGCGAACGTTATGGCCGGTTACGAATCGACTCTGCCCATTACGCTCGATGCGATGATCTACCACGCTCGCGCGGTTGTTCGTGGTGTTAAGCGTGCGTTGGTCGTTGTAGACCTTCCGTTCGGAACCTATCAGGGAAACTCTAAAACCGCACTCGATTCGGCTATCCGCATTATGAAGGAGACCGAGGCCGATGCAATCAAGATGGAGGGTGGCGAGGAGATTCTCGAGTCGGTACAGCGTATCCTCTCGGCTGGTATCCCCGTTATGGGACACCTCGGACTCACGCCCCAATCTATCCATAAATTCGGTACCTATTCGGTACGTGCTAAGGAGGAGGCCGAGGCCGAGAAGTTGGTGCGCGATGCACATCTTCTTGAGCAGGCCGGCTGCTTTGCTATTGTCCTTGAGAAGATTCCCGCAGCGCTGGCAGCTCGTGTATCTCAGGAACTTACCGTTCCGACAATCGGTATCGGTGCTGGTGCCGGTTGTGATGGTCAGGTGCTGGTGATCCACGATATGCTCGGAATCAACAAGGGTTTCTCGCCCCGATTCCTGCGCCGCTACGCAGACCTTCATACGGTTATGACCGATGCAGTATCGCAGTACGTTGAGGATGTTAAATCCCTCGACTTTCCCAACGATAAGGAGCAATATTAGACGGCTTTAGCAGCCTACAATACAAAACAAATGGGCGCCCCTTAATTAAGGGCGCCCATATTTTTGATGGAAGGCTTCAGTTTGACCCTCATTTCTCGTTAGTAAAATTCAATTCATCGCTGAATTAGTTTGTTTTAAGCCAATGCAATATAAGAACGACTTTGCCTGCAAAAAAAACATCTGTAAAGCGACACAACTTGTGAAAAGTTTGCTAACTTTGTGACAATATACTATTTACGCGGAAAGTGTAAGTTTATTCTCTAATTGCGAACGTAGGAAATTCGATAAATGGCAGAGAATAGGCAGACATTTTCCTGCGTCATACCGTTTGGTATGGCGTGGGGCTGTTGCTTATTTATGCCATAAGGTTATCCTACGACCTGCAATTATTAAATAAGTTTTCAGCACCACGCTTTCTGTTTGTGCAAACAACTAACATACCACTATCGAGGTGCGGGTAGTTTTGAGTAAGAATATAAACTCGAAATATATATATATGCTTATGAAACAAACTTACATTTCACCTGACTTGCAGCAATATTTCGTTGCTTGTGAGCATGGATTTTCGTTCTCTACATCCATTGATGATTGGGGTGATGGCGGCGAAAATGGCGGATCTGCCGATTAAATTGAATTGAACAAAATTTTAAAACATATCATTATGAAGAAAAAACTACTTTTCGGATTGTGTCTTACGACACTCTTTGTCGGCTGTACGCAAGACATTGATGAGGTCGGACCAACCATTTCGTTAAATGGCGCACCTCAAATTCAAATTAACGGCTCTATCGACCAAACCTACACTACTCGTGTGGATGATGGAGGATTCTGTGGCGGTGACCAAGTAGGACTCTTCGGTGTGAACTACACCGATAAGAACGCTACTCAGGGCATCCTGCTCGATAGCGGCAACCAGGTGGATAATGCTCGTTATACCTACAACGAGGAGCTGGCACAGTGGGAGACTGTGACTGCAGTCTACTACAAAGATGCCGAGACTAATATCGACATCTATGCCTATTACCCCTACGGTACGGTGAAGAGTGTCAACGAGCATGAATTCGAGGTGCAGGCTGATCAGTCGGGTGGCAATACGATTAATGGTTATGGAGCTTCGGACTTTTTGTGGGCTATGAAGGAGAATGTGCAACCTACGGAGGCGAAGGTTGTGTTGCGATTCAGCCACCGTCTTTCGTGTGCTCATGTTGTTCTGGCCAAGGGTGATGGTTTTGCCGAGGGCGAGTTTGAGGCTTTAGACAAGACCGTTTTGGCAATGAATACCACTCGCAAGGCGACTATCGACTTGTCGACAGGCGTTGCTACGGCCACGGGCGAAGTCGAGCGTGAGGGTATCGTGATGAAGTCGGGTGCCGATGGTTTCAAGGCTATCGTTGTGCCGCAGTCTGTCGAAGCGGGCGCTGCGTTGTTCTCGATTACTGTTGACGGCATCACCTACCGCTTCAAGAAGAGCGAGAAGTTCACCTACGAGGCGGGCAAGCAGAGCAAGTTCACTATCACGATCAACAAAAAAGAGCACTCGGGCGAGTATGAGTTTGTCTTGACCGACACCGAGATTCTCGATTGGATTGCCGATTTGGAAGATCTTGGTGGCGAGGCTCGCCAATATTATGTTGTTCATCTGGACAAAGCAGGCTCCCTTGGTGATAAACTCCGTGAAGCAAAGAAGGACCCTGCCAAGATAAAGAATCTGAAGGTGTCGGGTAAGATCGGCGGCCCCGATTTCCGTTTTATGCGAGACTCTATGGCTGTTTTGCAGGCTGTTAACCTCAAGGAGAGCGAGATTGTAGCGATGTGGCAGGCCAAGATTAAACTCTCAGGTACAAGTTCATATATCTATGTCTCTTTCGAGGGCGAGGCCCCTGCCAAATCGGAGTGTAATACGATTATCAAAGAGGCTTATCCGGGTTGTTCTATTAGCGAAGCACTATCGTCAAAAAATTCAGCCAACGAGATTCCGGTAAGTGCGTTCGATCAAAAAAAGACCCTTACCAACTTTAGTTTTCCCGAAAAGGTTACAAAGATTGGACAAAATGCATTCTCTGGTTGTGCTCTTCTTTCAGGCGCATTGATTATCCCCGACGATGTTACAGAGATTGGAGAACATGCATTCTCTTATTGTTCCAACCTAACATCGCTTACACTTCCTATTAAACTTAAAAAGATTGGAAAATTTGCATTTGATAGATGTGAAAACCTTACCGGCACTCTTAATATTCCTGCAACTGTCACATATATTGGACAATCCGCTTTTTCCTGCTGCGAGAGCTTTACCGGCCCATTGGTATTGCCTGATGGTTTGACATATTTGGGGGAAAGCGCTTTTAATAGAAACAAAAGCTTTTCGGGCGATCTAAAAATTCCGGAAGGTGTTACTGTTATATATGACCATACATTCTATTATTGTCCAGGATTAGACGGTCAACTAATTCTGCACGATAATCTAACTTTTGATGGTGAATCTCAATTTTATGGTTGTAGTTTTCAAGGCGAATTAAAATTACCGGCCAAACTTAAAACCATTCCTTACGGATGTTTTGAGAATTGCTTATTCTCAAGTATTGAAGGTTTTCCGGATGGTCTATTGGAAATTGGAGGTTCCGCCTTTGCCGGTTGTTGGCGACTATCGGGAGTATTGGAGTTTCCGGAGTCATTGGTATCA
>JAGBVQ010000117.1 GCA_017630245.1 Alistipes sp.
TAACGCGAACGCCATACAAAGGTAGAAAAATAATTCTCAATTCGCAACGCACAATATGTATTTTTTTTCATTGTCTGCGTAATGGCGCCATTTAGACCTTTTTGGGGGATGCCGCATAGCGGGGTGAATTTTGACTCGTAAATGTCTTGTTATGCTGAAAATAGTTTCGAATATCTCGACAAAACACTCTAATCGTGCTATTAAATCAAAATAAATGCGAAATGAGAATTGCGTTTTCTGAATAGTTTTGTACCTTTGTGGGATAAAACGAAAACGATAGCAATGATTAAATCGATGACAGGTTTCGGTAAGTCCGAAGCCGTATGCGAAAACAAAAAGATAGTAGCCGAGATTCGCTCGCTCAATTCGAAACAGTTGGATCTCTCGGTGAAGATGCCGGCGCTCTATCGTGAGGCAGAGTTTGAGATTCGTAACCTTCTGAATAAGAGCATTCAGCGTGGTAAGGTGGAGCTCTATATCTCAGTGGAGAGTAATGAGGTTGCAACCGCAGCAACCATCGACAAGAAGCTCTTCCGAGCTTATCTCTGTCAGCTGAATGATGCTCTGACATACTCGGGCATTGATGCGGGTTATGATGCGTTGGTGCCGGCAATCTTGAAGATGCCTAATGTGATGGCTACCGAGAGTGCAACGGTGAGTGAGGCCGAGCGTGCAGCACTGCTGAAGGCGGTAACCGAGGCGGTCGAGAAACTTAACGCTTTCCGCGAGCAGGAGGGTGCCGTTCTGATTGCAGATCTGCTGGGTCGAGTGGAGCGCATAGAGGAGTATAAGAATTCGGTTGTTCCTTTCGAGAAAGCTCGTACCGAAAACATCCGTAACCGTATTCGTGAAAATATAGAGAAACTGCAGGTTGAGGTTGATAACAATCGCCTTGAGCAGGAGATGATTTTCTACATCGAGAAGCTCGATATTACCGAGGAGAAGGTGCGTCTTCAGAACCACTGCAAGTACTTCCGCGAGGTGGCAGCTACCGAGGAATCGGCAGGTCGTAAACTCGGCTTTATTGCTCAGGAGATGGGTCGCGAAATCAACACTATGGGATCGAAGGCAAACGATGCTGATATCCAGGTGTTGGTAGTTAAAATGAAGGATGAGTTGGAGAAGATTAAAGAGCAGGTGCTCAATATCTTATAATATACGATGATTATGGGTAAACTTGTGATTTTTTCGGCGCCGAGTGGCAGTGGTAAGACCACGATTGTCCGTCGTCTGCTTTCGCAATTTCCGCAATTCGAGTTCTCGATTTCGGCGACTTCGCGCCAGCCCCGAGGCACCGAGCAACACGGGGTGGATTACTACTTCCTCTCGCAGGAGGAGTTCGCACAGGCGGTAGCCGAAAATCAGTTCGTTGAGTGGGAAGAGGTCTACAAAGGTACCTGTTATGGAACGCTTCGAAGCGAGATGGAGCGAATCTGGGCAAAGGGCAATGTGATCCTCTTTGATGTGGATGTTTTGGGTGGTATCAATATCAAAAAGATCTTTGGTGGCGATGCTTGCTCGATCTTCGTTCAGCCGCCCTCGATTGAGGAGTTGGAGCGTCGTCTGCGTGGTCGAGGTACTGATAGTGAGGAGACTATCTTAAAACGTGTTGCAAAGGCCGAGTTTGAGCTCTCGAAAGCTGTTGAGTTTGATCACGTTGTTGTGAATGATGACCTCGATACAGCGGTAAACGAAACAATTGATATTATCAATAAATTTTTGGCGGAGTAGAGCGTGAAACGGGTATTGCTATATTTCGGCTCGTTTAACCCCATACACAAGGGGCATATTGCGTTGGCAGAGTATGCTATCGAGCGTGGATTGTGCGATAGTGTGGCGCTGATTGTTTCGCCCCAGAATCCGCTCAAGGAGGGGGATTCGTTGATTGCGGAGCTTCATCGATTTGAGATGGCCGAGATCGCTTGCCGTGAGTCGCGCTTCCCTGAACAGATTATGCCTTCGGCGATTGAGTTTCTACTGCCAAGACCATCGTATACTATTGATACCCTGCGTTATCTGCAAGAAAACAACGGTGCGGAGATGGAATTCTCGGTGCTGATGGGCGCCGATATAATCCCACAGCTCGACCGTTGGAAGGATTACCAAGAACTGCTCGATAATTATAATATAAATGTATATCCTCGCAGTGGCTATACGGTCGATAAGTATCTTGATAAAATCACTTTTCTGGCAGATGCTCCGCTGCACGATTACTCCTCGACGGATATCAGAGAGGCCTATGCAGAAGGCCGTGATACGTCGGCAATGCTCTCGAAGGGAGTAGCCGAGTATATCGCAAAGAACGGATTGCTCAAGCGTTCGGGCAGGGCTGCCGAGGTGCAGAGTCTTATCACCCAAGCAAAGGCTGCCTATGGTCGAAACGAGTGGGGTAAGGCACTAAATGAGTTCAATGCAGCGTTAAAACTTGAGCCTGAAAATCGTGAGGCACAGGAGTATGTGAAGATGATTCAGGAGATTTTGGAATTTAGATATAAAGATATATACAACCCTTAGAATATGAGTAAATTACGTATTGCACTGCTGGCCGGTGGAAACTCTTCGGAAAGAGAGATTGCTTTGCGAAGTGCAAGGCGTTGGGTATTGTTCCTTTTGGGGTTGAAGCTGGCAAGGTTGCCAAAAAATCGGCTTCCGTATCCGGTTCTGCAGGATCCAGAAAATACAAGTTTCTGCTGCTTGTTGCGTCATTGGTGGCAGTGGGGGTGGCGGTTTGGATGATGCTGCAGAACGAAACACCGACGGAAGAAGCCAAACCAAAGAAAACGAGATCTGCCGGTTTGGCAGCAGAAGTGACGCCCGCAAAAGCTAAAGAACCGGTTGCGGAGCCAGTCAAGGAGGCGCCGCCACCTGAACCGAAGCGCGAATCCTTGCGCGATCCGGGACTTTCGGATGAGCGGCGGCA
>JAGBVQ010000118.1 GCA_017630245.1 Alistipes sp.
AGCAGTCTCGAACTTGATATTCTCGAATACGGTAGTTGCGTTTGCATAAGCCGACTTACCATTGATCTGGAAGTAACCCTCGAACTTGTGGCCGTTACCGTTGATGTACTTAGTCTCACCAGCAGTCTCGGGAACAATTACGTTACCAACGAGGTCCGAACCCAATACAACCGAAACAGTTGCCTCTGCGTTTACAGCAGCCTGGAGCTCCTCGATAGTGTTAACTGCAACTACATCGCCAGCAACTACACCACCGTCGAAAGTCTCCTCATCCCACTCGTCAACCTCAGCCTCGAACTCGATGGGGAACAAGGGGTTCTCGAATGCGTTATCCTGGTTAAGAGTAGCCTTGAAGTTGTAAGAGTGACCCATCTTAAGCTCTACGCCCGAGATCTTAACCTGCTTAGGAGTCGACGATGCCATCTGCGCACCGTTCCAGATCTCTACTGTGAAATTAACAGTGTACTCCTGAGCTGCGAGTGCAGGGATAGTAAGGCGCTCGTTGTCGCTCGATGCGCTAGTATTAACAGCGAGTTTCTCACAAGCGTTCATATCACCCATATCAAGTGTGAGAGCACCAGCCTGGTTAGCCCAAGCGAGCTCGGGTGCAGTAAGGTCGATCTCACCGGTTGCAGGAACTGCCATAGTGATATCCTTAACAACAACAGTAGTGTTCTGGTTCACAAAACCGTTAGCGAAGGTGAACTTAACCTTCGAGAGGAGGTGAGCGAACTGGAACTTAACCTTCTCAGGAGTAGCCGCGATAACTGCGGGAGTCTCAACGTCGTACTCAGCGTAGAGAAGATCGTTAGTACCGTTCTTGTTCTCGAATGCAGCCGAGTTGGTAAGACCTGCCTTCGATACCATACCGTTGTCAGCTGTAAGCTCGAGATCAACATCATTAAGATCACCAGCCAACGCTGTGAAGTAGTAGTGGTTGTTAGGAACCCAGTACTGGAGATTAGTGTATGTCCAAACGCTACCGTTCTTCGATACTTTCTCACCAGCCTCGCCGTTGAAAACAAGACCATCTACCTCATTCATCACTGCCCAAACGTAGAACTCGTTGATATTGTCGGTAGTCGTGCTGGGATCCTCGGCACGAGTAGCCTTCTCAACGAATGCGCCGTCAAAAGCAATACCTGGGAGATTCTGTGTATTCACAGTCTCATCCATTGTACAAGCTACCATCGATACGATAGCAAGTGCACTTACAAGTAACTTTCTCATAGTTAGAAAAATTAGTTAATAAAAATAGTTAGTTAATAATATATAAGTATATTGTTTTCTCTCTTTGAGTCCACAGGGGCCGTCAAGCCCCTATGGACTTTTTTGAGTCTATAACACCTCAATAATCTCGCTGATCAATCGGTATTATATATAAGGTATACTCAATTAGTCGATGTAGGTAACCTTAATTGAAGCGATGTATGCACGGTGGCTCGAATCAGTACCGGTAGTGGTAAAGAGAATCTCAGTAGCATCACCAGTCCAAGTACGAGTTGCGCCCTCAGCCGAGAACTCACCGCAATCGGGAGCGATATACCAGTGGTTACTAGCAAACTTGAGCTCGATAGCCTTGATAGTCTTACCGCCTGCAGTAATTTTCATAGTTGCACCATTCTGATAGAGACGAACTGCGTTACCCGAAGTATAGAATGCGGGAGCAGTGCCTGCCTTACCCTGTGCAAAGGTTACGGTTACGTTATCATCAAGCTTAGCCTCCTTAACAGTTGCTGAATTTGCCCAACCGAACGAAGCCATAGTCTTCTCAGCAACAACCTCAGTACCGCCACCAACAGATGCACCTGCCTGAGTCAGAGTGATATCCTGCTTCAATGCACCGCAAGTAACAGTCACAACGCCATTAACGCTCTCAGCCGAGGTGTTCTCTGCTGCAGTGATAGTCAGAACGCCATCAGCATAAGCTACAGTGAAGTGGGTGTTATTCGACGAAGCCTGGATAGCCTCATTAACGTTGCAAGCAGTAACATTTACCTGCTGCTCACCACCTGCTGCACCAAATGAAACGGCAGTCTTATCGAACGACCAGAATGCGATAGTACCCGGAGTGATAAGCTCAACAAATTTAGCGTTATAACCCTGAGCCTTACCGTTGAACTCATTGCGTACAGTCTTGATTACGATATCGTCACCAAGCTTGGCGCCCGAAGTTGCCCAATACTGCTGTGCTCCCTCGGGGCTGCACAGACCATAGATATATACGGTACCGGTCTCGTCAGTAAGGTCGAAGTTACCATACTTAGTATTAGCAACTGCAGTAATAGTACCCTTCAAAGTATACTCAACCTCTGCATTAACCTCTGCGGCCAAGAACTCAGCAACAGTTGTGTAAGTTACAGCGGGAGCTGCGGGCTTAGCCTCAGTGGTAGCCTTAACAACTGCAGCCTCAGAATCGGTGTTCTTAGTAGCGTCAGCTGCGATAGCCTTAACAGTGAAAGTGTACTCTACCTCATAGTCACCATTGAATGTGTAAGTTGTAGCTGTAACAGTCTCAGCAACGTCATCATCAACCTGAACCGAGTACTCCTTAGCACCCTCAATAGCAGCCCACGAAAGGGTTACAACGTTCTCTGCAACAGTTGCAGTAACAACCGGAGTTGCAAGAGCTACGGGAGTTGTAGGAAGAGTGTTGTCATCCCAATCGATGTTACCGTTGAAATCTCCCTCAACCCACTTCTCAACCTCAACAACGTCGAACTCGATAGGCTTGAGTGCGTTCTCGTCGAAGTTCTCGGGAGTGATAGTAGCCTTGATATTGTAGTTCTTACCGATCTCGAATGCCTGGTTCTGGAGCTTCACGATCTTGTGGCTGGTGTGGCCGAGCTGGTCACCCTGATAGAGCTCAAGATCAAACTCGATAGTATATGCGCGAGTGTTGTCAGCCGGGATAGTCAAACGCTCCTTATCGCACTCCTGCGAAGTAGCGATATCGAACGGATTACCGCCATTAACGTCACCGAACATAAGCTCAAATGTCTGGTTAGGAGTTACATACCACTTCCAAGAGTCGGTATTAACGTCGATATTACCATTCTTCGGAGCATCGAAGATCTTAACGTTCTTAACAGCCAAGTGTGCGTTCTCGTTAGTAAAGCCGTTAGTGAAGGTGAACTTAACCTTCGAGAGCATGTGGTGGAACTGCAACTCTACCTTGCCGGGATCGTTGTTGATCACGTCATCGCCGGTAACAACAGTCTTCTCAGTGTAGAGAAGGTCTACCGAACCATCCTCGTTGGTGAAGTCGATGTTACCAAGACCAAGAACTGTCATATCCTTAGTGTTGATCTTGATGTTTGCATTGTCCACCGGAGCAACTGCGAAGAAATAGTAGTTGTTCTTAGGCAACCACCACTGAAGGTTCTTGTAGCTCCAACCCTCAGCGCTCTTAGTTACGCGCTCAGCGTCGAAAACCACACCCGAAGGCTGGCTGATAAAGCCCCATACATCGAATGCATCGATCGTAGCGGTTGTGATGCTGGGATCAGCTGCCGCACGGGTCTTAATCTCAACGAACGAATCGCCAAAGGAGATCAGCGTACCCTCCTGCTTCACGACGTCGTCGTTAGTACAAGCTACTGCTGCCAAAGCAAGCAGTCCAAGTAAAAATTTTTTCATAATAGTTTAAGTTTTAAGTGTTTAATATGTTTTTTGTATAAATAAATTCTACATAAAGCCATCCAAGGGGATATCCTCATAATCGCCCCAATCGTCAACCTCAACGTCGAAGGCACCTGATCCCTGCATACCCTGATCCTCGGTAATGGTGATCGGACCAACAACCAAAACACCACCGTGAGGCTGATTCTTAATCTGATCCGAGACGTCGAAGTCGAAGGTCACCATCTTACCGTTCTTAAGCATAATCTCAAGGTTCAGATTGTTCTTATTATCCGTACGGGTAGGATAGTTGGGGTGCGGGAAGCCCGGAGCTCCGAACGAGTTCACGATAGCTCGCACTCCGTAGTCGGTAACCTCACAATCATAGAGAATTGTCGCAGGCTCATCCGAGGTCATACCCGTATTAAGCAATACCGACTTCGCCATTCCCGAGAGAGCTCCTCGAGCGATCGAGACGAACTTAAGACCCTCGGCAAACTCGTAGCGAATCTTGTATGTAAATACCAGAGGCTGGAGTGTCACTTTGACCGTAGCCGGATCGACAACCTTCTCTGCGAGATAGTCCTCGAAGTAGTTGGCATAGAGCATATCGGGAGGCGAGAGCGTCGGCTCACCCTCATTTGCGAAGGGGCCACTTATATAAGTAGCACGCGTGCGCGTACGCGTAGTTGCACGAGTGGTCGCACCATTATCCGTACGCGAGAAGATAATATACTCGGTATCGTTGTTATAGAACAACAGGTCGTTAACACCCTCATATAGCATCACCACACCACCCTTAGCATTGATGTTGTGGATATTGTAGTCACCATCCTCATTATAGTTGATAACACGCAGACCGCCAGGCATACCGGGACGAAGATCATCGTAGGGCATATAGTTGCTGGGCCATACTCCGGGTGCCTGCCAATTTACGGGGCCACCGCAATACTCCTCCCAGTCGAAGCGGTAGTCCGCCACGACATTGATGTGGTACTTGTGCGCGTGGTCACGGTGATGAACGCACAAATCCTTGTGCTCACAGGCAGCAAGCACAAATAGGAGTACCAGAGTTACTAATGATTGATATCTTCTCATCTCTTACCTCCTTTATCCTTATTGTAGTTGCCGCAACCGATAAGCCATACAAGAGAGATCTCGAGCTTGGTGGGACCCAGATAGCGACGACGCTTTGTCGCCTGCCATACGTAGTGTCCGTCGATGGGTAGATACTCATCGTACAAGCCCCAGTGGTAACCGGCACCTAATGTGAAGTCAATATTCAAACGGCGAGCAATGGGTAACGAATATCCATACTCAAGACCGGCAGCCCAACTCCACTTGTCGGCAAGGATACCCTTCTTACCCACCTCAAAGTCGTAAGTAATCATCTGACCATAGAGACCCAGATGGTGTCCGGTCAGAGGCTTGATGCGCGAGGCCTTACCCAGCCAGTAGCGGATAGCGACATCTCCACCGTAGGTACGCCAGTACCACGCCTTCGGATCGCTCTTCCACCACGAGTAGTGCCAATTACCTGCGATGCTGAAGTTCTTACCGAGGTAGAACTCAACGCCGATATTGGGCACGGCCGCAAGGTCGTAGAGCATATTTGACTTAATCGACATATAGAATGGGCGACACGCAGGGGTTGCGGCAGCCTGATTTACAGTAACTTCGTGTTTCTGATTATAACCCTCAACGGTGATTGTAGCAGTACGAGGTTGCTCTTTGGTGTTGGCAGCGACAGTATAGGTAATTCCATCTGCAGTCGGAGTGATCGACTCGATCCAAGGCTCCGATGCAGTCGCCACGGGGAGAACCTCGTCAGCAACGCTCTTCTTATACGAGATAACATCCTGACCACCCTCTGCAGCGAAATCGACACTCTTCGACGAGGTGATTGCGAGCGTAGGCTGCTCGACAGGCTTCTCAGCCACAACCTCGGGTTTCTTAGCCTCCTGCTCTACAGGAATCTCGTAGACCTTGTCATAGTACTTGAGCGACACGTTTGTGGTGCGAGGCTCGGCCGACTCATTCGGCTCAGCAACGAAAGCGATCTTATCCAATCCGGGAGTAAGATCCTTAAGCCACTCTGATGTATTCTCTGCAATAGGAACAATATCGTCAGGTGCACTCTTCTCGAACAAGATTACTCCCTGACCACCCTCTGCGGGGATCTTCACGGGAGTCTCCGAGATAATCTTCAGCTCGGGAGTACTCTCTCTCCAGAACTCGCAACTAGCAGCTGCGAAACGCAACTCAGGGAAGATGTTTGCGTTGATGTAGTTATAGGGCAGAGCGTTGTGCATCCAACGGAGAGTATTAAAGCGCACATTCTGCTCAACGCCATTCTTGATTGTCACAACGGGAGTAGTCTTGAGGACCTTCAAAACCTCTTCACGGTAGGGAACTTTCGGATCTTTCTCTACCAACTCGATAAGCTTTGCCCAATCAACACCCAACACCTCAACACGGAAACCAACATCGGCCTTAATCTCCTTGTTGATCCAGTTAACGATAGCCTGCGCACGCTGCTTAGCGATACGATCGTTTACTGCCTTTGAACCCTCAGGCGACACACCCGAGAGAATCTGGATCTGACCAAAGTGAGCCGACGGGTCATTGTAGTACATCTTGACCTCCTCGGCAAATCTTTGTAGCACAGCTTTGTTATCCTTGTAATTCTCGTCCAGCGTGGCCTCGCCCAGACGGAATCGGACCTTAACGGATTTCTCCACATCCTCCGTACGCACCTGCGCGTATAAAGAAAGCGCGGAGAGAGCCGCTAAACAAAAGATAAGTAAAAATTTCTTCATTATCCTAAATCACCTTGTAAATCGCCAAACATAGCACCAAGCTACCGCCTCCGAAACAGCGAATTGACGACTATTTTTTAACTTTCAATATTTACACAATCAACTAAAAAGGAGATACTCCCCACCACCATCAACTATTCTTTTTGGGTAAAAATCGCGATAATAACAACCTAACTCTCTTATTATCAGCAATTTTCCCGAATTGGGGGGGGGGATTTAGC
>JAGBVQ010000119.1 GCA_017630245.1 Alistipes sp.
CACTATTACGGATATTTTGGAAGGTGAACACACTCTTCGTATACAATATAATGGCAATCAGAACGTACAAAAAATAACAGTAAATAGAAATAATATATATTTTCGCTGTAATGTCAATACAGCCGCAGCTCGTCCGCAGTATGTCATCTTCGCACTCGAACCGAAGAATGCAATTGTAACGATTGACGGTGCAACGTATATGCCGGACAGCGAGGGTTATGTTCAGCTACTATTGCTGAATGGAACGCATAACTACAGCGTTAAGGCCCAGGGCTACCACGAAGAATCGGGTACATTTACCGTTAGCGGTGCAAAGGTGGAACGAGAGATTATGCTGAGGCCAGTGGAAACAAATGCGACAACCACAACAACCACAACTTCTACTTCTACATCGTGGTCATCATCAAGCACCTTGGGCCGCACCTATAAGGTTGGCGATTACTATAACGAGAATGGCAAGCAGGGAGTGGTCTTTTGGGTAGACTCGTCTGGTAAGCACGGCAAGATTGTAAGTCTTACGGAGTCGCCAAGCAAACTTTTGTGGTCGTCAGATTCCAATGAGCGAAAGCGTCTGATTGGCGCAGATGATAAGTATAACGGCGCTAATAATATGAGAAAGGTTAAGCAGATTTACGGTTGGGAGTCAAAATACCCTGCCTTTAAGTGGTGTGCCGATTTGGGAGAGGGTTGGTATCTGCCGGCTATTGAGGAGTTGAAGATATTTGCACTGAATGCATCTGTTCACGATGCAGTTAATCAAACTTTGGCAAGTAAGGGCAAAAAGTTAGCCAACAAAGGAGATCATTACTATTATTGGTCATCAACAGAGTATAACTATCAACATTCGACAGGTGAGTTTCGTGCGTGGTATATCCATTTGAACCTTGGCTCTGCCATCTCCAACCTTAAGTGCGGCAACAGCTATGCGCGTGCGGTCTCCGCTTTTTAGAAACTGTTTGAATTTTATTTTTTTTGAAAAATTGTGCACATCACGAAAAAAGCACTAATTTTGTTGTTAATATATAATATGGTATCAAATCCCAAGCTATGGAAAAGAAGATAAAACTCCACGACCGCACCTTTGAGGTGATGATCCCTGCCGAGAAGATCGACGCAGCGGTGGCTAAGGTGGCTGACCGCCTGAATGCAGATTACTCTTCGAGTGAGCAGGTGCCCATCTTTGTTAGCGTTCTCAGCGGCTCGTTTATGTTCCTTGCCGACCTGGTGCGCAAGGTTGAGTTTAACAACGAGGTGGCCTTTGTTAAGATCTCCTCATACGAGGGTACTCAATCGACCGGATGTGTCAAGCAGCAGCTCGGCATCGATTTCGATGTGACGGGTCGTGACCTGATTATCGTTGAGGATATCGTCGAGACGGGCACCAGCATCGACCACATGGTTAGCTACCTCCGCACGCTCAACCCTCGCAGTATCGAGGTCTGCACCCTCTTCTTCAAGCCCGAGAAGTATCGCTACGAGCAGCCGATAAAGTACTGCGCGATGGAGATCGGTAACGAGTTTATCGTGGGCTACGGCTTGGATTACGATCAGATTGGCCGCAATCTGAAGGATATTTACGTTGTGTCGAATGAATAACGAACTACTTCGCGGAGGCGAGCTTTTGCCGCTCGTCGAGGATTTCTATACAATTCAAGGCGAGGGATTCCACGCCGGCAAACCTGCATACTTCATCCGACTCGGAGGATGCGATGTGGGCTGCAGTTGGTGTGACGCTAAGTACACCTGGAATCCGAGGCTCTATCCGCCGGTCGAGATTGGAACTATCGTCGATCGTGCGGTGGCTTGTGCTGCGCAATCTATTGTGATTACGGGTGGCGAGCCGCTGCTCTATCCCCTCGGTCCGCTGACGGAGTTGCTGCGCGAAAAGGGTCTTAAAATCTTTCTTGAGACCTCGGGATCGCACCCCTTTAGTGGAGAGTTCGATTGGGTATGTCTTTCGCCCAAGACCAAGCAGCCGCCCCTGGAGGAGGCCTATGCCCGTGCTGACGAGCTGAAGGTCATCATCGGCAGCGAGGCCGACCTGGAGTGGGCCGAGCAGTGCGCTGCAAAGGTGGGCAAGGAGTGTATGCTCTACCTGCAACCCGAATGGAGTGTCTATGAGCAGATTATCCCCGTGATGGTCGAGTATGCCAAGGCTAACCCGAGGTGGAATATCTCGGTGCAGACCCACAAATTTATGCATATCCCCTAATTAGGCGCGAGGGCCTTTGCAGTATGAAGATTCAACTCGGAAAACGATTTTGGGTGACGCTGACGGCGCTGATCATCATCTTTACGCTCTTCTTTATCGGGCGTAATCTGGTCACTGTGATCAAAGTTGGCCACCGCATTCGTCTGCTCAAGAGAGAAAAAGAGCTCTACGAGAAGCGTATTGCGGAGGATAGCACACTGCTCGAGAACCTGAAATACGATGAGTATCTCGAACAGTATGCCCGCGAGCATTTTCATATGCAGCGCCGTAACGAGGATGTCTACATCATACGCTAGTCCCCCTCTCGTATATAGACGGAGGCTTTAGGCCTCCGGGAAATGGAGTCGCCTTTTGTGGGTGAGTTGTCCGATGTAACGTATTGTGGCATCGGGTGTTACCAGCGAGAGTATGCTTTCGCCCGTGATGGCCGATATAACAATTCTCGCAAAGTAGGGGCGCCCTTCAAAGATCAATCTAAACGTTACCGACCAGCCCGAATCGAAGGGCAAAATCTTGAAATCGTATATCGGCGAGTCGAAATTCAGCACTCCTCCACGCTGCGTGTGGCCGACGGAGGTGGGCAGGTGCACCTCGGCTGTGTCGGTGAAGATCCCCAAGTAGAAGTATTGAGCATAGATGTTGTGTCGCAGACCCGAAGGCTCTGCCGACTGCATTGTATCCGGATAGAAGAGGAAATTTCGCGAGCGAATAAGCGAATCGAGCCGGCTGGAGAACTCGGCTTGCACCCTCTTGCGGCGTGAGAGTCGCTCCTTGGCGGTGGAGGAGAGGGTGTATGTGGTGTCCACCTCCTTGATTGGGGGCTTGGCTACGGGTATAATCGTGGTGGTCGGAACGGGGCTGCCACCCTCGACCGAGAGATTCATTATAGTCGAGTCGGGCGATTGAGCCGTTGCCGTGCCGATCAGCAGGAGTAGCGTAAGGAGTGAAAACGGGTGTTTCATAGAGTCCGGACAGGTCTAGTAGAGCGAAGTGAGTGTTCCGCTGTATTGCACACTATTGTACCAAGGCGAGGATATTGTGAGCGTGCCGCCGCCATTTGCCGAGATGATCTCAAGCGAAAAGGTGTAGAGCGAGGCGGAGTAGAGCGACGAGCTGAACGATATGTTCCAGCCGTGCGCAGTCTGCTCTAATACAAGATCCGAAACATCGGGAACAGTGCAGTTTATTACGGTGTAGCGGTAGGGTGGGGTGAAGCCCTTGATGTAGGGTAGGCAGATGTCGACTGTGGTGTCCCAGAGGGCGAGGTCGAAATTGGGATTGCTGATGATCTGCATAGGGCCTGCTGGCTGCTGCTGCATTGTCTGCGGATTGAATTGGAAGTTGCGTGAGAGTATCAGCGAGTCGATGTATGCCGTGTACTCGGCTATACGTTGTGCTCGGCGCTGCTGTCGGGCTTCGCGTCGCTCGTTGCGAAGCTCGGTGCGGTAGTCGCTCTGGGAGAGCTCTTCGGAGGAGTATTTGACCTCGGGGGATGAGGTGGGTGTGGAGGCTTGCGACTTTGCAGCTCGTTGCGATTGACCGATGAGTGCACCTATACTGATGGCGATGCCCGCAAGTAGAAATATAGCTCTTTTCATAACTCGAATAATTTTGTTTTCGAGCAATGAGTAGCAAATCGTGTGCCTTTCGGGAGAGAAGGGTTTGTTATTGTATCACGTTGTCCCTGCCCCGCGTTATAGCATCTATCGGTGTCGAAGGTCCGCAGTAGGTTTGAGCAGAGCGAAGGGAGGCGATTACAATCGTAGATTGTTTGGGTTTGTTGGATGGTTGGCTGAAAATCTATTTTCAAAGACAATTATCTAACAAAGACAAAGGATTGCGACAGCAATAATCGCCGACCAGAGAGAACTCTGCCACACCGCCACAGGAGCTGCGAGCTCGGCGAAGGGTACAAAAAAAGAGAAGTTCTCTCGAACTTCTCTTTCAGTACCCGGAGCCGGGGTCGAACCGGCACAGGGGTGAACCTACTGGTGTTTGAGACCAGCGCGTCTACCGATTCCGCCATCCGGGCTGGTGATTCGATATTCGAATCGGGGGACAAAGATATAAAAAAAATCAGATTCCAACAATTTTGTGCAAAAAATCTGCAATTTTTCTCATCTTTATCCCTGAAATGTACTATTCTTTGCTCTTCGACGACTCGATTATCTCGTTTGCGCGAGCCAGAGCCTTGTCAATATGGTTGCAGACATTCTCTTCGCCAACGAGCTTGCAGACGCCGGCCTTCTCCAACGTGCGGTATACGCTGTCGCTTACGCCCGAGAGAATGACTTTGCGATTCTCCTTCTGTGATTGGCGGATAAAGATCTCGAGGTTGTGGATACCTGTCGAATCGACAAAGGTGACCTTGCGCATACGAACCACGCGAATCAGCGACTTGTTGCCTCCCACGCGACGCATAGCCTCGTCAAACTTGTTGGCAATACCGAAGAAGAAGGGGCCTTCGATCTCGTAAACCTCGGTGCTCTCGGGAATGGGGAGCTGCTCGTCGTGGCTCTCACCATCGTGGTGAACGTCCATCTGGTCACGGATGACGGTGATGTGGGTGCTCGCCATAACACGCTTCATAAAGAGGAGGATAGCCATTACCAGACCCACCTCGATTGCGATCGTAAGGTCGAAGATAACGGTCAGTACCAACGTGGTGATAAGCACAGCAACATCCGACTTGGGGTTGTGCATCATCGAGCGAATGGTGCGCCACTCACTCATATTGTACGACACCATAACCAACACGCCCGCCAGACATGCCATAGGGATATGCTTTGTAAGGGGCGAGAGGAAGAGCAGAATGAGCAGCAGTACCACTGCGTGGATAATACCTGCCAAGGGGGTGCGGCCACCGTTGTTGATATTGGTCATTGTGCGGGCGATAGCTCCGGTTACGGGGATACCACCAAAGAGGGGCACTATAACGTTCGCTGCACCCTGAGCAATGAGCTCGGTGTTGGAGTTGTGACGGTCGCCGGTAACACCATCAGCCACTGTAGCCGAGAGGAGCGACTCGATAGCTCCGAGGATAGCGATGGTAAATGCCGAGGGGAGTAACATATTGATAGTCTCCATATTGAACGACAGACCCTCGGGACGCGGCAGTGTTGCGCTGATAGTGAAACGATCACCGATAGTCTCGATCGAGGTTACGCCTGCGTACTTACGCAGCAGGAACGAGATAACTGTCATCAGCACAATGGCAACCAACGAGCCAGGCACGCGACGCGAGAAGCGGGGCATCAGCGCAATAATGGCGATGCTGGCGATACCGATAGCCAATGCGAAGGGGTTGATTGTGTGAAGGTGCTGGAAGTATACCGCCCACTTCGAGAGGAAATCGGCAGGAACCTCTGCGATCTGCATACCGAAGAGATCTTTGATCTGCGTGGTGAAGATTGTCAATGCGATACCGCCCGTGAAGCCGACAACGATCGGATAGGGGATAAACTTAATTACCGATCCGAGCTTGAAAACGCCCATCACCAGCAACATAATACCCGCCATAAATGTAGCCAGAGCCAATCCCTCGACACCGAACTTGGCGATGATGCCATAGACGATGACGATGAAGGCACCCGTAGGGCCACCAATCTGAACGTTGCAACCTCCCAGCAGCGAGACGATAAGTCCGCCGACAATAGCTGTGATAAGACCCTTTTCGGGGGTTACGCCCGAGGCGATACCAAATGCGATAGCGAGCGGCAGGGCAACAATACCCACGATAATACCCGCCATAAGGTCCGAGGTAAACTTAGATTTGTTGTAGTTCTTAAGGCTAGAAATGAGCTTAGGTCGGAAATCGATAGTGTTCTTTAAGTCCATAAAATATTGCTATTTAACCTAACTGATTGTTGAATTAGGCCGCAAAAGTACAAAAAAATTGTAATCGGTAATCATTTAACCACTTTTTTTGGCCAAAATACCTATTATAAATAGAGAGGGCTGTCGCAACACGTCGGTCGGACAGCCCCTCTAAGTTCTTGGATATGGTCGATTAGTGCTTTGCCTCGGCAACCTGTGCGGGGTTATGCTTGTACTTGAAGACAAGAGCAAAGACGATGGCTACAACCAATGCGTATGCCGCAAAGATCATCCAGGTGGTAGACCAGCCCTGCATCATCTCGACACCCTGCGAGCCGTTGTAGACAAACTTGGTAACTACGGCCTGAGCTCCGAGAGTTCCGATAGTTGCGCCCACGCCATTGGTCATCATCATAAAGAGACCCTGTGCCGATGAGCGGATGCTCTCGTCAGTCTCGTTGTTTACGAAGAGCGAACCCGAAACATTGAAGAAGTCGAATGCGATACCGTAGACAATCATCGAGAGGATGAACAACCATACGCCGCTACCGGGGTTGCCAACGCCGAAGAATCCGAAGCGCAATACCCACGCAAACATTGACATAAGCATTACCTTCTTGATACCGAAACGCTTAAGGCAGAAGGGGATAAGCAGAATGCAGAGGGTTTCCGAAACCTGCGAGAGCGAGATCAGGATATTGGCGTGCTGAGCACCGAAGGTCGATGCAAATTCTGGAATCTTGCCGAAATCGGTGATGAAGGGGTTTGCAAATCCGTTGGTAATCTGCAACGAAACACCCAGCAACATCGAGAAGATAAAGAAGATTGCCATCTTCTTCTGCTTGAAGAGTGCAAATGCCTTCAGGCCGAGAGCCTCGGCGATATTGGTTGCGCCGCTGGTCTTATTTACGGGACACTTGGGCAGGGTCATCGAGTAGATACCAAGCATCAGACCCAACACTGCACACTGCAGGAATTGGAATGCGTTGGATTGGAATCCGGCGATATCACAGCACCACATAGCGCAGATAAAACCAACGGTACCCCATACGCGAATCGGAGGGAAGGCCTTAACCGTATCAAGACCGGCCTGCTCGAGTACGTTATATGCCACCGAGTTCGAGAGGGCGATTGTCGGCATATAGAAGGCTACGCTAAGCGTGTAGAGTGCGAAGAGGGTACCGAACTCAACGCCGTCACCTGCGGTGATAGCATAAAGGCCTGCCGAAGCCATAAAGAGGGCGGCGAGCAGATGGCATCCACCGAGCACCTTCTGAGCCTCGATCCACTTATCTGCAACGATACCAACCAATGCGGGCATAAACAGAGAGACGATTCCCTGCACAGCATAGAAGATGCCGATTTGAGTTCCGAGACCGATACCTGCGAGGTAAGTTCCCATAGAAGTAAGGTATGAACCCCAGACTGCATATTGCAGGAAGTTCATTGCCGTAAGGCGGAATTTTACATTCATATCAGTTAAATTTTAGGTAAAAATCACAAAAATTTGAGCAAATATACAATTTTTTTTGATTTTTTTTTTGCAGATGAAAAAATATGTTCTACTTTTGCACTCGCAAACAACAATTGGGCTATGGTGTAATGGTAACACTACAGATTCTGGTCCTGTCATTCTAGGTTCGAATCCTGGTAGCCCAACAGAGTCCGCAGACGAGCGATACGAAGAGATGAGGTCGTTTGGAAAACGGACGAAAAGACAAGAGAGGCGTATGAGTTAACTCATTAACGCCTCTCTTGTTTTTTCTACCTTGCGTGGCAAGGCCCTCATCTCCTCGTATCCGAGTCGCCACCGATGAAACGAGGCATTTCTTAGAAATCCTCGTAACATGGTCCGCAAGAGTCAGGGCTGCTTCTTTGGCGTTATCTGTTTTAATGGTTGATATTATAAAAAAAAAAGGTTGCCACCGAAGCGACAACCTTATATAAAGAGTAAGGCGTTTACCCCTCCCTACAAATCCTCGATGCGGGCTACGGGAGCAGTGTCGAGAGATGAAAATTCACCCTTCTGATAACGGAAGTATCCGGCCAGCGCAATCATCGCTGCATTGTCGGTCGTAAACTTAAATTCGGGCAGGAATGTGCGCCATCCTCGCTTGCGTCCCTCGGCCTGGATAGCCTAGCGCAAACCCGAATTTGCCGACACTCCGCCGGCAATGGCTATATCTTTAATCTTCAATTCTTTAGCCGCCTTGATAAGCTTGCCGAGAAGGATCTCTACGATGGTCTTCTGGAGTGATGCGCAGAGGTCCTCTTTGTTCTGCTCGATAAAGTCCGGATTCTCGGCTACGGCATCGCGCAAAGTGTAGAGGAAAGAGGTCTTAAGACCCGAGAATGAGTAGTCAAAACCTGCAACGTGAGGCTTGGCAAATTGGAACGCCTCGGGGTTGCCTTGATGGGCGAGTTTGTCGATGACCGGACCACCCGGATAGGGGAGCCCCATCACTTTGGCACACTTATCGAATGCCTCGCCTGCGGCATCGTCAATGGTCGTGCCAATAATCTCCATTTCGAAGGGCGACTTTACACATACGATCTGCGAATGTCCACCGCTTACGAGCAGGCAGAGGAACGGAAACTCGGGGTGAGGTAACTCCTTGTCAGGCAGGTCGATAAAGTGTGACAGAATATGTCCCTGCAGGTGGTTTACCTCCACCATCGGGATGTTGCCCGCAATGGATAAACCCTTGGTGAACGAGACGCCCACGAGCAACGAGCCAAGCAGACCCGGTCCGCGCGTAAAGGCGATGGCATCGATCTTGTCGGGGGTTACGCCGGCCTCCTTGAGAGCGGTATCAACGACAGGGATGATGTTCTGCTGGTGAGCGCGTGATGCGAGTTCGGGAATCACACCTCCATACTTAACGTGTACCGCCTGCGAGGCGATAACGTTTGAGAGGAGAGTAGTGTTGCGAATGACAGCCGCAGAGGTGTCGTCGCACGAAGATTCAATGCCTAAAATGGTGATATCCATTGATAAATTATGTTTTATGTTGTTTTTATTCCTAAATTTTAGGTATTTAATTATAAATCGCTATCTTTGTAAGTTATAAATAACTTAATTACCGTATCTGTGCGCAAAGTTATAAAAATATTGGGAAAACTCCTATCGGCGACTCTTTTGTTGTTGATAATCTTCCCTATTGCACTCTCGCTGACTCTCGATATTCCGGCGGTGCAGAACTTTGTTGCGCATAAGGCTGCGGAGTTTGCTTCCGAGAAACTTGAGACGAAGGTCGGAATCGATAAGCTGAATATCACGCTGCCCAATAAGGTTAATGTTTACGGATTCTATGTTGAAGACTACCAGCGAGATACGCTCCTCTATGTCGATCATCTAAAGGCAAATATCACAGGCGTAAATGGCGGTATATCCTTTGGTTCGGCGCGTGCCGAGAGGGCTAAACTCTATCTTGTGGAGAGCTCGGATGGCGTGATAAATATCAAGGAGGTGGTCGATCGCTTCAGTAAGAAAAAAAAGAATGAAAATTTCCGACTGACGATCGATGATGCCGTTGTCGACTCGATAAATCTGCATATCAGGCTTCTCGAGGAGCGAAATACGGAGTATGGCGTCGACTACAGCAATATGCAGCTGCTCGATATGAAGGCTCACGTCGAGAATTTCGAGGTTGCGGGCTACTCGATCAGTGGCGATATCCGATCGCTGCAGTTCCACGAGCGTAGCGGATTTGTGCTCGATAAACTTACGGGTTGGTTCCACGTTGGCAAGGGTTTGGTCGAACTTAAGAATACGAATCTATTGACGGCCAAGTCTGATATTATGCTTGACTCATTCTCTATCTCGAGCGA
>JAGBVQ010000120.1 GCA_017630245.1 Alistipes sp.
CCGTTACAGGTACATACTGGGTTGGCAAGAAGGATGAGAATCTGAATGCGCAGGCCTCGTATGATAGATTTGGTATTTACGATGTTTTTGTGCCCAATAATAAAAAGACTATAATCAATAACTCTACAATTGGTAGTATCAATGTAAACAATCACGGTAATTTGGTGGTTTCTGGAACTTCGATGGTTGATGTAATCGATGCATTGGATCTCGTGAAGGGAACTGTTACTATCCAGAAGGATGCTAAAGTTACATTGCTGAATGCCGATGAGTATAGCGCTTCATATGCTCCCACTGTTAATATTGAGGCCGGAGCAACGGTTGAGACATTACAGCTGAATTCGATGACTAAATTGTCGAAAATCACTTTGGACGAGGGCGCGAATATCTCTAAGATTATTTATAAGGGTGTAGAATATACCTCTATCGCAGATTTCAAAGCTGCTCAGTAGAGATTCCATTGCACGAATCTATATAAAGACGAGGGTTCCCAATATGCGCGGGGAGCCCTCGTCTTATTTTGGGCGGTTTCACAAAAGCTACAAAGCTCGATAATTTCGTATTTTTTGAAAAACTTGCATAGAATTATTAAAAAAATCATAAAATATTTGATAAGTTTTAATAATATTTGTTATCTTTGTAAGACAATCAATAAAAGTTTAGGGATAATGAGTTCGTTAATGGAGTTCTTCAATAGCCACGATGCTGATGGTAAGGGTATTGCACATAAAAACAACCTTATTAAGCGCAGCATAATAGCCTATATGGCGGCTAATGGCGAGTGTACCCTCGCCGAACTGACTAAAGAGTTGCATATTAGTGTGCCGACAATTACCAAACTTGTGCAGGAGCTCTGCGACGAGGGTATGGTTAATGACTTGGGTAAGGTTGAGACCCCGGGAGGTCGTCGCCCCAATGTCTTTGGCTTAGCAAATTCGACTATCTACTTTGCGGGTATCAACGTCGGCCGTGATAATATGACCTATGTCATCACCGATTTGCAGAATAATATCATCACAGAGGTTAAGGATGAGACCTTTGTGCTGAGTGATCGTGCTCAGTGCCTCGAGCGAATATGCGCTAACGCCGAGAACTTTATCAATACGTGCGGTATCGACCGCTCGAAGATTCTCGGTGTGGGAGTCTGTATCGTAGGTCGCGTGAATCCCGAGCAGGGCCGTAGCTATAAGTATTTCACCTCGCAGGAGGAGTCGTTGCGTGAACTTATTGAGCAGAGAGTAGGTATCCGAGTGCTCCTTGAGAACGATACGCGAGCTCGTTGCTATGCAGAGTATACCTGCGGTAAGTCCAAGAACGAGAGCAACGTAATCTATCTGCATATGGGTCGTGGTGTGGCTATCGGTATTGTTATCGATGGTAAACTCTATTACGGCAAGAATGGCTTTGCGGGCGAGTTTGGTCATATCCCATTCTTTGATAATGAGAAGATATGCGCCTGCGGTAAGAAGGGTTGCCTTGAGACGGAGGTCTCAGGTATCGCTATCGAGGAGAAGATCGTAGATCTTATCCAGAGCGGAGTGAATACAATTCTGCGCGATCGCTTCGATCGCAACGAGCCTATACATATTAACGATATCATCGCTGCTGCACGCAATGACGATAACCTCTCGATTGAGCTTATCGAGGAGGCTGGCGAGAAGGTTGGTAAGGCCGTGGCATTCCTTATCAATACCTTTAATCCCGAGACGGTTATCGTGGGTGGAAACCTCGCAGCTGCGGGTGACTACATTATGTTGCCGCTCAAGTCGTCGACCAATAAATATTCGCTTAACCTCGTTTATAAGGATACCAAGTTCCGCCTCTCGAAGATGACCGACAACGCTAATGCGTGGGGTGTGGCAATGCTTATACGCAATCAGATTATTGGCCTTTAATTGATTTCGGAGGAGATCTGCAATGCTTTTCGAAGGTCAATTATGTCGCCTGAGGGCTGTGGAGAAGGGGGATGTCGATGCGATGTACCGCTGGGAGAACGATACCCGAATGTGGCGTGTAAGTGCTTCGACGGCACCCTGCTCGCGTGGTGCGCTGGAGGATCTGGTTGAGAGTATGCGCTACGATATCTACGCTGCGCGACAACTTAGATTGATTATCGAAAGCAAGGAGAGTGGTCAGGCCATTGGCGCTGTGGATCTCTATGATTTTGATCCTCAAAATCTCAATGCCGGTATCGGAATTTTGATCTACGACAAGGCATTGCGTGGTCAAGGTTTTGCTTCGGAGGCTCTGCGAATGGTGGAGAGATATGCGCTCAGCGTGTTGCATCTCCATCAACTCTGGTGCTGCGTTGGCGCAGGGAATGAGGCGAGCGAGGCTCTGTTCCGAGGAGCGGGATTCGAGCCTGTTGGAATCAAGCGCTCGTGGCGACGTACCGAGGTCGGCTACGAGGATGAGATAATGTTTCAGAAGATAATAGATTGACAATGAATAAGTTTTTGGAGTGGAGCAAGAAGAGTATCTCGCCCGCATTTATAGCGATGTTCGTAGCCTCATTTGTACTGTGGTACATCACTAAACTGAACTATAATTATACGACTGACTATAATGTACGCCTCAATATCGGAGGCGAGAAGGTCGAGGTGCCCTGCGTAATTGAAGGTAAAGGTACCAATCTCTTTAACTATAAGTTTCAATTGAGTAAGCGTCTGCGTATTCCGCTTGAGGAGCTAAGCTATCAAACTGTTTCAGACGATTTTGGCGAGGTCTTTTTGCAGATAGATCCCAAGTCTTTGCAGAATGCTATCTCGGTGAGAGTGAGCGATATTAAAGTTGTTTCATTGGGCGATGTACCGATGCTTTCTATACCAGAGGAGCAGGAGGAGTAGCTATGTTGCGTGTAGGAGTTACGGGCGGTATCGGTAGTGGTAAATCTACCGTCTGCGAGATGTTTGCTCAGTTGGGCGTATCGCTCTACGATTGCGATAGTCAGGCAAAGCGCCTTATGTCTGAGAGTGAGGCTGTGCGCAGTCAAATTATTGAGACTTTCGGTGAGGATGCGTATCTTAATGGAGAGCTTAATCGTGCCTTTTTGGCCGAGCGAGTCTTTGGCGATGCGGAACAGTTGGCTCTGCTTAATGGTATTGTTCATCCTGCTGTGCGTGAAGATTTTAGAGGTTGGTGCGAGGAGCATCAGACGGAGCAGTATGTGATGATAGAGAGTGCTATTCTCTTCGATGCAGGTTTCGAGTCGGAGGTGGATGTGGTTTTGGCGGTTTTGGCTCCGCGAGAGTTGCGTGTAATGAGAGTCTGCAACCGCAATGGACTGACTCCCGCGCAGGTCGAGGAGCGAATCGCGCATCAGATGAGTGATGACGAACTCCACTCTCGTGCAGATTATACTATGGTAAATATTTCACTCGACTACCTGCAGTCGGATGTCGAGGCTATGCATAAGATTCTGAATCGTGAAGCAGCATTGCGAGGGTAGGGCGTTCGACTTTCGGAGAGCGCAAGTTATGGCGATAGTAAACCTAACGCCCGACTCGTTCTATGCCGCCAGCCGAGTGGTTGATGAGGCTGGATTGGAGGCCCGCCTATGCCAGGTGGCGGATGAGGGAGCTTCGATTATCGATATCGGTGGTTATTCGTCACGTCCAGGAGCTGCGGATATCTCGATAGATGAGGAGTGGCGAAGGGTAGAGCTGGGATTGCAGGCTCTGCAGTCGCTCTCGTTGGATCTCGAGGTTTCGGTTGATACCTTCCGTTCGGAGGTTGCCGAGAGGGCACTCGCCCTTAACGATAGGGTGATAGTGAATGATATTACGGCAGGTGAAGCCGACCCGCGCATTGTCGATGTGGTGGCCGAGGCTGGTGCACCTTATGTGGCTATGCATATGCGAGGTACTCCGCAGACTATGCACTCTCTGACCGAATATGAGGATGTGGTCGAGGATGTTGTAGACGCTCTACGACTAAAAGCCGAGTCGCTTGTTGCCCGTGGTATTGACCCAGAAAGACTTATTCTCGATCCGGGCTTTGGTTTTGCCAAGACGACGGAGCAGAACTTCCGATTACTCTCGCAACTGCGCAGAGTGTGCGATTTAGGATATCCCGTGCTCTCGGGGCTATCGCGCAAGTCGATGATATATAAGACACTGAATGTTACGCCGGAGGAGTCTCTTGCGGGTACGACGGCACTTAATTGGGAGTCGCTGCGAGCTGGTGCTACGATTCTTCGTGTACACGATGTGCGTGAGGCGGTACAGACGGTGAGATTATTTGAGGAGTTTGAACGAAACAGATAGTATGATTAAGGCTAAAGATATACGCAAGAGCTTCGGCTCGTTGGAGGTGCTGAAGGGAATCTCTTTGGAGGTTTCGAAGGGGGAAGTTGTAGCCATCGTGGGTGCGAGTGGCGCCGGAAAGACCACGTTGTTGCAGATTTTGGGTACCCTTTCGTCTGTAGACGGAGGCTCACTTACTATTGACGGAGTTGAGCTCTCGGGTCTGAGTGATAAGGCCCTTTCTCGATTCCGTAACGAACGTATCGGTTTTGTATTCCAGTTCCACCATCTGTTGCCTGAGTTTTCGGCATTGGAGAATGTCTGTATCCCTGCATTTATTGCGCGTCGAGATAGAGTAGAGGTCGAGGTTAAGGCTCGCGAATTACTCGAAATTATGGGCCTTAAGGATCGTATGGAGCATAAGCCATCACAACTTTCAGGCGGTGAGCAGCAGAGGGTTGCTATCGCTCGTGCGCTGATTAACTCGCCGGCAGTATTGCTGGCCGATGAGCCCTCGGGAAATCTCGATAGCCGTAATCGTGATGAGATTCATCAACTATTCTTCGAGTTGCGCGATAAGTTGGGGCAGACAGTAGTAATTGTTACCCACGATGACGCTCTGGCCTCGATGGCTGACCGTAAAATTACTATGAGCGATGGAGAGATACTCTAACCTTTCGCGCGAGGAGTTGCACGAATTGCTGGAGCAACTTCACGACAGATATAACCGCCCCGAGTTTATCGAGAATGACCCAATTAGCGTTCCTCACTCCTTCTCGACGAGGGATGATCGTGAGGTGGCCGGACTGTTTGCCTCGACCATCGCTTGGGGTAACCGTAAGGCTATTGTCAAGAGCGCCCACCGAATGATGCAGTATATGGATAATGCTCCATCGGATTTTGTCCGTAACGCATCCGAAAGGGAATTGGCCCTGCTCGGTAGCTATGTTCATAGAACATTTAATGGGCAAGATTTTCAGGACTTTGTGCGTGGAACGAGGGGCTTGTTCGAGAGATTTGGAGGCATCGGCTGCTTTGTGGAAGATCGCTATGAGGCTACGGGCTCAATGGCGCAGGTGCTATCTGATTTTCGACGGGAGTTTTTTGCTTGTGACCACAATCCCCACAGCGAGAAACATCTGTCATCTATAGATAAAGGAGCTGCTTGCAAACGCTTGAATATGTACTTTCGTTGGTTTGTCCGCCGCGATGAGCGTGGTGTAGACTTTGGCGAGTGGCGCAAGGTGCCGATGTCGGCTCTATATCTGCCGCTCGATGTCCATACGGGAAATATGGGTCGCGCATTGGGGCTTCTTCGTCGCAAGCAGAGCGACTGGAAGGCTACGGAGGAGATTACCGCATCGCTGCGAGAGTTCGACGCGGAGGATCCTACCAGATACGATTTCTCGCTCTTTGGCGCAGGTATAGATGGATTCTTGAAGTAGTGGAGTATGGGTGCTGATAGCTTTCGATTCAAGCAGTTTGAGGTGTGCCAGCAACGCTCGGCGATGAAGGTCGGCACGGATGGTGTGCTCATCGGAGCTTGGGCATCGGTGCAGCCCGAGGATCGCAAGATTCTCGATATCGGTACGGGTACGGGTCTTATCGCTCTGATGCTTGCCCAGCGTAATGCAGAGGCGCAGGTTGTAGGCGTTGAGATTGATGCAGAGAGCGCCGCTCATGCAAGAGAGAATTTTGAGAACTCGCCTTGGAGTGATCGACTTTGCATTGAAGAGTGTGCCGTGCAGGAGTTTGTAACTGAGCAGCGATTTGATCTGATTGTCTCGAATCCTCCCTATTTTGTCGATTCTCTCAAGTGTACGGATGATAGTCGTACAACAGCTCGCCATACTGATACATTGTCATTTGCGGAACTTATGCGCTCAGCCTCACGTCTACTCAAGCCTGAGGGTCGATTTGCAGTGATTGTCCCTGCGGAGGCGGCTCTGTCGGTCATATCTGCAGGTTCGCTGCATCTGTTGCGCCGTTGTGATGTTCTGACCAAACCAAAGGGGCAACCCAAGCGTGTAATGCTTGAGTTCTCGCCTCGATTTGCCGGTGCAGCCACGAGGGAGACGCTTACTATTGGTGATGGTACGGCAGGGGGCTATTCGGCCGAATATAAGGCTTTGACACGCGAGTTTTATCTCAAGTTTGATTGATGATCGAACTTCGATTTTTGCAATCCCGAAAAAATGATTAACTTTGTGAAAATTAAGTATGAATATGAAGCAGATTGTTTTGACTCTTTGTGCTGTGCTGATGGCCGTTAGTGGCTGGGCGCAGAGTGATTATATCGTTCAGACCGGCAAGTATGTTGGCAAGGATGGTGCGCTGCACTTTGTTGAGCCCAAGAGCACTATTGTGGTTGATGTGACTGTCGAGAGACACGAGGTAATCGTCGGTCCTTACGCTCGCTATGCTCAAAAGTATCTGGGTGTTCGTGCTCCGTTGAATGGCAAGCTCTCTTATCGCATCACCGATGCAAAGATTGCCTTGCTTGGCAAGAATGGCTATGAACCCACGACCGAGGTAGCTGCTCCGACAATGCAGATTCTTTCGTTTGATGGTAATGAGCGTGAGTTTGCAAAGTTGACTCCTAATCGCACCGATACCCGTGCGCTGACAGCGGATGAGGCTGCTCGCGAGGCTGCGAATATGGTATTCCTATTGCGTAAGAGTCGTTTGGAACTCATCACTGCGCAAGCTGGCGAGAATGTCTTTGGCGGTGGTCTTGAGGCTGCTCTGCGTGAGATTGACAAGTACGAGAAGGCTAATCTCGAACTCTTCTTCGGCAAAGAGATTATCTCGACCGAGTCTAAACGATTTACCATTATGCCCAGTGGCGATAAGTTTACTTATGTTCTCTCTCGTTTTAGCGAGAAGGATGGTCTTGTGCCTGCCACAGATCTCTCTGGTGAGATTGTGATGTTGCAGATTGAGCCTTCGGGCGATACCTCGCTTAAGTATGTAACCGAGGCGGGTGAGAAGGATAAGGTACAGGTTGATTGCCGTGTTGCCGACTTTGCTACCTGCGTTGTCTCGTGTGGTACCGAGCCTCTAACCAAGAGTGTACTCCCATTGTTTGAGTATGGCCGCTCGTTTAAGGTAGCTAAGTAATGTCGGTCGATAATACCTCCCGAATGTTGGCCCTTTTGGGCGAATTGCGTCGCGATCGTAATGGTATGGCGGCTGATGCAATGTGTAGCTATGGTGGCCAATATGGCGTAAATTATGGCGTTGCAGCCCACACTGTTCGCGATAGGGCAAAAATGGAGGGTGTGGATCACGCCTTTGCGGAGTATCTCTATCGTCAGGATGTACGAGAATTGCGTATCTCTGCACTTTGGATAGCCGATGCGGAGCAAGTAACTCCGGCAGATTTTCACTTTTGGGCAACGGGAATCATTAACTCGGAGATTGCCGAGCAGGCCGCAATGGCTCTGCTTTCGAGGATCGAGCGCATTGATGACTTGATTGAGAGTTGGTCACAATCTGATAATATTCTGCTTGGCTATGCAGCGATGCTTGCTGCAGCTCGTAATGCTGAACGTGATGACGAGATTGCGCTTGGAGCACTCTACAATATCATAGAGTCATTCCCTGATAATCGTCTTGCCGGCCAGGGTGCAGTAGTGTTATTGTCTGCCATTGCCGAGCGTAATGCAGAGGCTGTAATACACTTTGCCGAAACCTTGCCACAAAATGCAACTGCTCAATTTATCCGCGAAGAGATTGAGTGGAGAGTAGCCATTGACTAATTCAGATAGAAGAGTATAATCACAAATATATTGGTTATGAGATTTTTCGTAACATTGATGTCGTTGTTGCTTATGGCGATGACGGCTGCGGCAGATTCTAAATATAGCAAACGCGAGTGTGGAGCTTTCGTGAAGGTTGAAAATGAGGGTGGTCGTACCATTGGCTACTCGCCGAAATCGGGCGTCGAGATATTGGAGTGTGATGGCTATGCCTTCAAGGATCTGAATCGCAATCAACGCATTGACAGATACGAGGATTGGCGACTCTCGGCAGAGGAGCGAGCTAAAGATTTGGCACAGCAACTCCCGCTGGAGTACCTCTCAGGTTTGATGGTACATAGCAGTTATCAGCTTATTCCGAGTGAAGGCACTTATGGTGGCAAGAGTTTCAATGA
>JAGBVQ010000121.1 GCA_017630245.1 Alistipes sp.
CTTTGCAAAGGAACTCGCAATCGCACGCAACACGGGCATCGTAAACGGTATAGGTGATAACAAGTACGCACCGCGTATGATATCAACAACGGTGTTCTCGTTGTAGTAAGCCAGCGAGTTCGACGAGATATCGAATACTGCAGTGTAACCACCGGCAGCAGCCACCTTCTTCACTGCCTCCGAAGCCTTCTTGTGGATAGGCTGGAAGAGCTCGCCCTGCTTCTTGTCGATATCCTGCTGAGCGATCTGCTGGAAATCTACATAACGCTGCTGCAGATCCTGCAACTCACGCTCCTTGATGCTGCGTACAGACTCGCTGAGCGAAGCGCCGTTTCTCTGGAACTCTGCTGCTTTGTTGTTGAACTCAACCTGAATTGCCTCCAGCTGCTCACCGAGCTCTCTCGAGAAGGCCTCGAGGTCGGTCTGCATCTGAGTGAATTCGGGCATCGAGAAGATTACCTCCTGCAGGTTAATGCGGGCAAATTTCTGCGCATAAAGCGATGTCGAGCACATCGCGCACATAAGCACAAGGGCTAATTTGATAACTTTTTTCATCTTTAATTTAAGTGTGTTTATTGGTTTCTGAATAATTATTTCATTCGTTCAATAATGGCCTGCGTGTGGTCGGCCTTGGGTGAGTAGAAGAGTACATTCGCATTCTGCGCAACGTCAAGCACCAACTCATAGCCCTTCTCGTTCGAGTACTCCTCGATAACTTTGAATACGCGTTGCTGAATCGGCTGGATCAACTCGATGCGCCTCTTCATTAACTCTCCATTGGTGCCGAAAATAGACTCCTGAAACTTTGTTGCCTCGCGCTCCAGGGTGAGTATCTGATTCTCGATAGCGTTCTGATTTGCCACCGACAGCGAACTTTTGCGGGGCATATAGTTGTTGTAGAGCGTCTCGACATCTCTGAATTTAGCATCAACCTGCACCTGGTATCTCTCGGCAAGACTATCTATCTCGCGGATGGCTGTGTTGTATGCCTCTATAGATTTGAATACCTTCTCGCTATTTACCACGATGTAGTTCTGTGCGAAGGCTACACATACCGCCGCAACTGCAACTAAGGTTAAAATCAGTCGTTTCATACTCTTGCGTCTTTTGGGGTTAAACAATCTTCTCTTAGCTCAATTCTCCAAAAATACTGCCATCTGTTAGAACTGCTGTCCGATGACGAAGTGGAATTGGCTACCACTACGCTCGCTCTTGCCTGCAGCCGGGTCGAATCCCCAACCCCAATCGATACCCAGCATTCCGACGATGGGCAGATACAATCTTGCACCAATACCGGCCGAACGCTTGATCTTGAATGGAGAGAATGACTTCCACGAAGAGAAGCCGTTACCTCCCTCGAGGAATCCCAATACATAAATCTGCGACGATGGCTTCAGTACAATAGGATAACGTAATTCGAGGGTGTATTTATTGTATGCTACCGAGTAAGACTCGCCTATAGGGTCGAGTGCGCCATCCTCGTAACCACGCAGAGCGATGACATCGACACCATATATATTATAGCCGGTCATACCATCACCACCGACGTTGTAACGCTCGAATGGCGAGATCTTGTTCTTGTTGTAGTGACCCAGGTAACCCATCTCAGCCTTAGCCATCAAGACGAGGTTGTTGTTGGGAGTAAGCGGATAGAACCACTGAGCCTTGAGGTTCCACTTGTGGTATTCGATCCACTTGTAACGCTCCTGGTCGCTCATATTGGTATCGCTGTAATCTCTGCCATCCCAAGCCGAGAAGGGAGGGGTGATCTGCAACGAAACCGAGAAGTCCGATCCTCGACGAGGATAGATCGGCTGATCGACCGAGTTACGTCCGAAGACGAGCTTCAGTGCAAGAGTGTTTGCGGCACCATTCTCCATAACGAATGACGACCAACCCTTCAATCTATAGCGCTGGTACGAAGCCTCAGCATAGAGAGTGAAGTAGGGGTCGGGCCAGCTGAGTCGCTTACCCAAACCTGCAGCTACACCAATCGAGCGGAAATACTGCGTGGGCGACTGCCAAGCATAGAGCGCATCGTTCGACTCCGAGATGTGGGCCGAGAATGTAAATGAGTTAGGCTTACGGCCGCCGAGCCACGGATCGGTAAAGCTGAGAGCCAAAG
>JAGBVQ010000013.1 GCA_017630245.1 Alistipes sp.
GCTCACGCCAGATTTGATGCCGTGCGCAGGGAGTATCGCTACTATATTGAGCAGAAGAAAAATCCCTTTACTCGTGAGGGAAGCTGGCAGTACTACGTTCCGTTGGATGTCGAGGCGATGAATCGTGCTGCGGAGTCGCTGCTCAGTTATGAGGATTTTACGTCATTCGCTAAACTAAACTCCAATAACAAGACAAATATCTGCCATATCTACCACGCCGAGTGGGTGCGTGAGGAGAGTGATAGATTATGCTTTACGGTGGCGGCAGACCGTTTCTTGCGCAATATGGTGAGGGCTCTGGTTGGTACGCTTGTCGATGTGGGTAGGGGTCGCTATACCCCCGAGCAGTTTGAGGAGATTGTCGCTTCGCGTGACCTTTCACGCTCGAGTGGCGGAGCACCGGCGCAGGGTCTATTCTTGAGCGATGTGCGCTACCCTGAAGATATTTTCCGTAGAACAATCAAATAACTTAACCCAATAAATTACATCTATGAAGAACAAATTACAACTTATAGCTGCCGCATTCTGGTGGGTTTGTGGATTTGTGGTAGGTATGATATTCTTAGGTCTTTCGCGCCTATCCTCTGAGGTTGAGTGGCTCGAGACCACCTTTACGGTATTGGCGACCATTGCCTTCCTGATACCTGCTCCGATGAGCCTTTGGGCCTTCTGCTACTCGTTCTGGCAGTTCTACAAGATGGGCAAGAAGGACAACGTGGCTGAGCGCAAGCGTAGAATTCACTACACTCTGCCATTGGCATTCCCCGTGGCGGTTGCAGGTTTCTCTCCGATCTCGATTCTCTTGGCTATCGTCTGGTTCTACGCCATCTATAAGTGGGCAAGACCTCACTACAGCAAGGCCGAGATGAAGGCTGTGTTGATGCATCGCAATGGCGTATCGTGGGGACGCACTCTGCTCACTTGGGTCAATGCCCTCTTCTTTGTCTTCTCGACCATTATTCCGTTGATTATGTTGGCGTTGATTCTCTGGATCTTTGACGCAGTGACCTCGGGATCGCGTGGTGGTTCGAGTTCGGGCTCGGGCTCGGGTGGCTCGTCGGATGACTCGTTCCACACTTGCGGTAACTGTGTGCACTATGGCGGAGAGTGTCCGCATACTAATCTGCATATGGATGCCAGCGACCCCTCTTGCTCTAACTTTAGACACCATATGTCCCGATAGAGGTATCCTTGACGGATAGAATTAGGGCTGCTCGACACTTGGTCAGGCAGCCCTTTCTCTTGCTTTATTAGCCGTTGTCTAAAACTCTAACTCATTGAGTTTGCGGCGGATCTCATCGTTGCAGAGGTTGCCGATACTACCCTCGTGGGTGTGGTGTACCTCGCGTGTGGGGGTGTACTCTCCTGCCTTGACCTTAAGGCCGATTTCGCGGTAGGCCTCACGGAAGGGGGTACCCGAGAGCACCATTCGATTCACATCCTCTACAGTGAAGAGTAGATCATACTTCTTATCCTCTATGATTGAGCGGTTTACGCCTATGTTCTGCACCATAAAGTTGCACATATCGAGGCTCTTGCGCAACTCCTCGACTGCGGGGAAGAGGATATCCTTCAGCAGCTGCAGGTCGCGGTGATAGCCCACGGGGAGGTTGGTTGTGAGCAGCGAGATCTCATTGGGTACGGCTTGCAGGCGGTTGCACTTGCCTCGCATTACCTCAAAGACGTCGGGATTCTGCTTGTGAGGCATAATGCTCGAGCCTGTGGTGAGTTCGGCGGGCAGGGAGATAAATGCGAAATTCTGGCTCATAAACAGGCACGAATCCATTGCGAAACGGCCTA
Source organism: Alistipes sp. (assembly GCA_017630245.1). GTDB lineage: Bacteria > Bacteroidota > Bacteroidia > Bacteroidales > Rikenellaceae > Alistipes. Next base: position 1,801 of record JAGBVQ010000013.1, read on the forward strand.
ATGTTGAGGCGATTGCAGCTATGGCATAGGCTGTGGCACGCTCACACTTGCCGCGGCTCATCTGTGCTGCTACCACGTTGTAGTGCAGGTCGGCGAAATCCAATAGCTCGGTGGTCATCGTGCGGTTGAGAGGGAACGACGAGCCATATCCTGCGGCCGAGCCGAGGGGGTTTTGGTTGGCGATATCGTAGGCTGCACGGAGCAGTCGCAGATCGTCTGCAAGGCTCTCGGCATAGGCTCCAAACCAGAGTCCGAATGACGAGGGCATAGCCACCTGAAGGTGAGTATAACCGGGCATAAGAACATCGGCATAGCGGTCGCTCATCTCGAGCAGTGAGGTGCAAAGTCGCTGAACGTCAGCACCAATGGCTGCAATCTCGTGGCGTAGGAAGAGCTTGATATCGACCAAAATCTGGTCGTTGCGCGAGCGTCCCGAGTGGATCTTCTTGCCCACATCGCCCAAGCGACGCGTGAGCAGTAGTTCGACCTGGGAGTGAACATCCTCAATTCCCTCTTCGATGCTAAACTCTCCGCGCTCGATCTCGGCGGCTATCTGCTCCAGACCTCCGAGTAGAGTTGTGAGTTCGTCGGTGGTGAGCAGGCCGATGCTCTCGAGCATACGGATGTGTGCCATCGAGCCCTGAACATCGTAGCGTGCAAGGCGCATATCGAGCTGGCGGTCGTTGCCTACGGTGTACTCTTCGATTGCGGCATCGACATCAATGCCCTTATCCCAAAGTTTAGTTGCCATATTGTTTGGTAAATTGCGTTAAATAATCTTCGTAAATAGCCACACCCTCAATGATTTCCGAGCGCAAGACATACTCGTCGGCCGAGTGAGAACGGTGAGTATCGCCAATGCCCATCTTCAGGGTCGGGAAGTTCATACGCGACATATCTGACGAGGTGTGTGACACAAAGAGCGAGCGGCCGGCACGGGTGGCTGCTACTGCTAAAGGATGGCTCTCGTCAATTGCCGATGCGCGGATGCGGGTCGAGCGGGGCGTGACATCCGATTGGAGTGCCTTTGCGATGATTTCGACCACCTCCTCGTTGGTGTAGGCGTCGGTGGTGCGAACATCAACCACGAAGGAACAGCTGTCGGGAATGATGTTGTGTTGAGTGCCTGCCGAGATCATCGTGGTCGAGATGCGTATATCTCCCAAAAGGGGCGAAATTCGCTCAAACTTAAAGCTTTGCAGTTGCTCTATATCCTTGATTGCGGCGTAGATCGCATTGACTCCTTCGCTGTGTGCGGCGTGTCCGCTCTTGCCGTGAGCGGTGCAGTCGAGCACCACCAATCCCCTTTCGCCTATGGCTGCCTGCATATCGGTAGGCTCGCCAACGATGGCCATATCGACCTTGTTAATGGTTGGAAGCAGGGCTCTGATACCTCTCTCTCCACCTCTCTCCTCCTCGGTCGATATTGCCAGCATAAGGTTGAATGGCAGTGGTTTATGCGCCCACGCAAGGAAGGTCTCGACAAGGGCTGCAACCGAGGCTCCTGCATCGTTACTACCCAGACCATAGATGCGGCCATCCTCCTCGTCGGGTGAGTAGGGATCGCGAGTGTAGCTTGCTACGGGGCGTACGGTGTCGATATGGGAGTTGAGCATCAGCGTTTCGTGCTTGGGATCGTAGCCCTCTGCGTAGGCATAGACGTTGTTATAGAGTCGTTTAGGCTCTACTCCACCCTTGCGCAGGTGCTCCACGAGAAGGTCGGCAACAGCCTCCTCTTCGCCTGTGGGTGAGGGGCGGCGAATCATCTCCTTGAGCAGCGCAATGGCACGTTCGGAACGCAGTTTCAGCTCTTCCATAATTGGGTGTTAGCGTATTGTTGTACCCGCTGTGGGGTTAGTTAAATCGTCTGAATGTTTGATAGTTACGCTCTGCAGACCATCCTCCACCGAGCGCAGTGCATTCTCCACCTTCGGAATCATTCCGGCACTGACTACCCCTTCGGCTTTGAGTGAGGGATATGTCTCGGCCGTGATCTGAGTGATAAGGGTTGTGGGGTCGTTTACATCGCGCAGAACTCCCGCCTTGTCGAAGCAGAAGATAAGCTCTGCAGTCTCCTCGCGTGCCACTCCAGCCGCTACGGCTGAGGCTACGCTGTCGGCATTGCAGTTGAGAAGCGTTCCCTTGCCGTCGTGCATAATCGAGCAGATTACGGGGGTAATTCCCTCATTGGTAAGGGTTTGCAGGCGTTTGCCATCCACCTCGGCGATATCGCCCACAAAGCCGTAATCGATAGGCTCGGGCGAGCGTCGGTTGGCGCGGATGATACCTCCGTCAGCACCCGACATACCCAGAGCATTGCAGCCAAACGACTGCAGCAGAGCCACGATACGTTTATTGATCAGGCCCGCATAGACCATAGTCACAACATCGAGTGTCGAGCGGTCGGTAATGCGACGACCATCGACCATCTGTTGCTTGATTTCGAGCCTTTCGGCCATTCTGGTAGCGAGCTTTCCTCCGCCGTGAACGAGAATCTTTCGCCCCTCCAGCGCTGCAAAATCGCGCAGAAAACGCTCCAGAGCAAGGTCGTTGTCGATGACGTTGCCACCTATCTTTATAACCTTCAAATCTGCCATATATACCTATTATATATATACCCTACTTTTGGAGCCCCTCGAGTAGGCGTTTGATAACCACCTGAGCCGAGATCTCGCGGTTGGCAGCCTCGGGGATGACCAGACTGCGCTCCGACTCGATAACTCCGTCAGTAACGATCATATTGCGACGTACGGGCAGGCAGTGCATAAAGTGGGCATTGTTGGTCAGAGCCATCTTCTCCTCATCCACAGTCCAATCCCTATCCTGCGAGAGCACCTTGCCGTAGTCGGCCTCGTTGTAGGCAGACCAATTCTTGGCGTAGATGAAGTCTGCACCCTCGAAAGCCTTGCGCTGGTCGTACTCCACCCTTGCGTTACCAACAAATCGGGGGTCGAGTTCGTAACCCTCGGGGTGGGTAATCACGAAGTCGTAATCTGCGGCATTCATCCACTCGGCAAAGGAGTTGGGCACAGCCTGAGGGAGTGCCTTGGGGTGAGGTGCCCAGGTGAGGACCACCTTCGGGCGGGCAGTTTGCTTATGCTCCTCGATGGTGATCAGATCGGCAAAGGCCTGCAGGGGGTGGCCCGTAGCAGCCTCCATACTGAATACGGGGCGACCCGAGTAGCGGATAAACTGCTCGATGATACGCTCCTGGTAGTCGGCTTCGCGGTCTGAGAGCGAGGCGAAGGCACGCACTCCGATAATGTCGCAGTAGGAGCCCATTACGGGTATAGCCTCGAGCAGGTGCTCGGCTTTGTCGCCATCCATCACAACGCCACGCTCGGTCTCGAGCTTCCAAGCACCCTGATTCACATCGAGTACCATTACGTTCATTCCCAGATTCATAGCTGCCTTCTGGGTCGAGAGGCGGGTACGAAGACTTGAGTTGAAGAAGACGAGCATTGCGGTCTTGTTGCGACCCAACTCGCAGTATTTATAGCGGTCGGCCTTCAGCTCCAAAGCCTCGGCTACGGCCGCCCTCAGATCGCCTATATCGGCTACGCAGGTAAACTTTTTCATATCTATAACGTTATCTCTTTCAGTGCGTTAAGGAATGTGTCGGCGTGCTGACGCGTGATTGCCAACGAGGGCAACAGTCTTACGGTCGAGGCTCCTGCTCCGCCCGTGAAGATGCTCTTCTCGAAGAGGAGTCGGCGACGCATCTCCGAGCCCGAGCCATCCACATCAAAACCAATCATCAAGCCTCGGCCACGTACGTTCTTTGCTGCGGGGATTTTCTGCAACTCTGCCAAAAGGTACTCTCCAACCTCGGCTGCATTCTCCACAAGATTCTCTGCCTCGATAACCTCCAGCACGGCGATAGCTGCTGCGCAAGCGAGGTGATTACCACCAAAGGTGGTGCCAAGCATTCCGTGCCACGGCTCGATTGCGGGCGAGATGAGAACACCGCCAATCGGGAAGCCGTTGCCCATACCCTTGGCTATGGTGATAATGTCGGGGCGGATGCCCGAGTATTGGTGCGCGAAGAAGCGACCCGTACGGCCATAGCCCGACTGAATCTCGTCCAAAATCAGCACTACGGAGTGTTTTAGAGTGGTTTCGCGCAGCTGGCGGAGGAACTCCTCGCTGGGCAGATGGATGCCTGCAACGCCCTGAATACCCTCTACAATGACGGCTGCAAAGTCGCCCTTTGAGAGCTCTCGCTCGACGGCTTCGATGTCGTTAAGCGGAACGAATACCACATTATCGGTGCGGTTGAAGGGGGCTACGATCTTGGGGTTGTCGGTGGCTGCCACTGCACCCGAGGTGCGGCCGTGGAAGGCCTTGCCAAAGGCGAGAATCTTGCTCTTGCCCGTATGGAACGAGGCGAGTTTAAGGGCATTTTCGTTAGCTTCAGCGCCCGAATTGCAGAGGAAGAGTGAGTAGTCTGCATAGCCCGAAACCTTGCCCAAAAGCTCTGCCAGACGGCCCTGCAGGGAGTTCTCAACCGAGTTAGAGTAGAAACCCAGAGTGGCTACCTGCTCGCTTACGGCCTGAACGTAGTGAGGATGTGCGTGGCCAATCGAGATTACGGCGTGACCGCCGTAGAGGTCCAGATACTCCTTACCCTCCTTATCATATACATAGGACCCTTTGCCCTTTA
>JAGBVQ010000122.1 GCA_017630245.1 Alistipes sp.
ATACCGTAAGCCAACGCAGCAGCTGTAGGCTCGTTGATGATACGGCGAACCTTCAGACCTGCGATCTCACCTGCCTCCTTGGTAGCCTGACGCTGCGAATCCGAGAAGTATGCCGGAACGGTGATAACCGCCTCGGTAACCTCTGTGCCGAGGTAATCCTCAGCAGTCTTCTTCATCTTCTGGAGCGTGATAGCCGAGATCTCCTGCGGAGTGTAGAGACGACCGTCGATATCCACACGCGGAGTGTTGTTGTCACCCTTCACGATCGAGTAGGGCGAGCGAGAGATATCGCCGGTAACCTTGTCGTAAGTCTCACCCATATAGCGCTTGATCGAGAAGACAGTGCGCTTGGGGTTGGTGATAGCCTGACGCTTTGCGGGATCACCCACCTTGCGCTCATTGTTGTCGGTGAACGCTACAACCGAAGGAGTCGTGCGGTGTCCCTCCGAGTTGGGAATTACTACGGGCTCGTTACCCTCCATAACTGCGACGCATGAGTTGGTTGTACCCAGGTCGATACCAATAATCTTTGCCATAATCTTTTAAGTTTTTATTTGTTTGTACTAATTTTCCGTTTCGTTTGGTCTGTTTTGGCACACCCCTTAGTTTTGGAGTCTTTATGTCGCGGCAGACGCTTTTTCGTTGAGCAAAGGTTATACCAAAGCGGATTTATGCCACTTTTTTAGCATGTTTCGTCATTTTTTAGATCCCAAACTGACACTTCGCGCGAAAAATATGACATTGTGTCAGTCAAGTGACAGAGGAGAGGCGCACAAGAAACCCGACCCGCAGCATACTTATCGCAAATGAGGAGTCGGGCTCACGCCGTGCAACGAAGTAGTTACCCCTTGCACCGCAACCAAAAAAATCATTTTAAGGAGGGAAATACAAGGCGCACAAGAAACCCGACCCGCAGTTTGCTTATCGCAAATGAGGAGTCGGGTTATCGCAGTGCAACGAAGTAGTTGCTCCTTAAAATGATTTTTACTTGATGCCGTACTTTTTCAGAATCTTCTGGAGAGGCTTCTGAATTGCATCTGCCCAACGCTTGTAACCCCACGATGTCGGGTGGATACCGTCAGCAGAGGTCTCGTGGTCGGTACCGGTCTGATCCTCAACATCAATGAAATAGACGTGCTTGTAGGTAGACTTCACGCGCTTCATAACACCTGCAACGTGGTCGATGCGCTCCTGCTCGCGCTGCTCGCTCTTGGTGTCGAAATTACGACTCTCGCGGTAGATGGTGCGCAGGAAGATGATAGGAACCTCAGGACGCTGTGCGCGAATCTCGCCAATGAAGAGGTCGATACGCTCATCGATGGTCTTAATGCTGGGATTCGAGAATGCATCCACAACGATAGCATCAGCATCCGTACCACCGAGAATACGACCGATAACGGGCTGCAACTTACTATTACCACTCATACCGAGGCCACAGAAGTAGAGACCGGTCTGGCGAGACAAGAATGCGGGATAGGTCTGACCTGCTGCCGATGCGCACGAGCCGTGAGTAAAGCTCGAACCGAAGATTGCAATCTTGTGGCGGAAAGGATTATCCATAGCCTTAATCTCGGCACCCTGCTCAACACCGATCTCAAGGTGCATAAGCTCCGAATAGAGAGGAAGATAGAGGATACACTTCTTATTCGAATTATCCATATTTGCAATCATCTGAACGGGACGATCAATGAGGCGAACGCCATTCTTATCCTTATCGGTAATCTCGCCATTCACAAAGCTATAGATCGACTGCGACTTCGATGCAGCCCAAGTCCACTGGCCATCCTTCTCGATATAGAGGTTAAATCCGCACGAAGAGTTGCGGGTCATACCTCCCGACTCGCGAGCGAAGCCGAAAGTAGCCTTAACCCATACGGTTGTCGAGTTGGTCTCGAAGACGATCGACTCACCTGCCGACTTGCGGAGCAGCTGAGCCTCACGTTTGTTAAGTTCGGGATAGTTAGCCACCTCAACACGGTGGTAGGGATTGGTTGTCTGGCAGAGCTTACCAAGGTGAGTAAGCGACTGTGCATCTACCCATTTTACATTTTTCTGAGCCATAGCGCCGCCGCATACCATAACCAATGCGAGCAGCAGAAGTGTCAGTTTTTTCATAGTATCAAAATATTTAAGTTTAGCTTTATGGTTTGCTTATCCAAAAAAAAGAGCCTACCTAACATAAAAGTGCTAGACAGACCCTATTTATTGAGATAGAACAGACTATTTCTCGTTCAAAATACGCATAGCAGCGTCAAGAATAGCCGTATCGTCCAACGTTACAACGCCACCATCGGGACCCTGCTCGAAGTGAACACCTGCTGATGCTGCCTCAAGGTGCTGACCACCGAAATAGTTACGTACTGTATCAACGTCTATACCCAATTCATCTGCAATGCGCTGCGAGCTTCCGCTCGGGAGTCTGTCCTTGATTCGGCGCAACTCGTTAAATGTAATAATCATAGTCGTAAATTTTATAGTGTGTTAAATAGTTTGTTTGCCAAAACAACATTTCTGCACTACTAAATTAAGTCTTTTTTTCGGTTCCGCCAAATTTTCCCACGTTTTTTTTCAAAAAAGAGTTTTTTAGGCCCTTTTCCATATAAGATAGACTTATTTATCCACCCTGACAAGTAGAATTGCGTCGGCTCGTGTAGGTCCGGAGTGGCTATCGACCACAATTCTAACCGTGGTCGGAAGCCCCTTATCGAATCGGTAGACTCCGAGCGGATACCAATCACCCCTCATCTGGCCGAAGACTTCGAACTTCTCGCGGTCGTAAAGGTGGTTGTAGAGTTTTTCTCCGTTACGAATCTCAAACTGCACCTTCGGATCCAACCTCTTTTGGCGAATATTCTGATAACTATAGACCGCATACTTACCGCTGCGAGGAATATCTACACTAAACGTAGCCGAGGCCGCACTGCCTCCCGACGTCTCGAGGAATGTAAGACCATATCCACCTCTCTCGGTCAGACTATGCCACTCGCCCGAAAGAGTTACCCCATCGTCCTCGTTATCGACAATCAGGTCAGCCTTCGAGCCGTCGAGTCGAGGGTTCTCGGTCATTACCCTATTCAGTGCCTCCACATCGACACTCTGCACATTGGGCAGCGACTCCTCCACATACTGCACCGCAGCCATAGCTGCAACCTGACCAAGCACCATAAAGACAGGCTCCATTCTTATCGATCCGAAGGCTATATGGCTCGCCGAGAGGCAGACCGGAACAAGCAGATTATCGCACTCCTCACGTTTGGGTGTAATCGAGCGATACGACACCGGATAGGGCAAGGTACGACCCTCCTCAACATTTCCCTCATTCTTAACCATCGCCTTACCATTTCGGCGAATCACAACTCTCTGACAGTTGTGCGAATCCATCTTATAGGCCGCCATCGCCACACCGTCATCAATCGTTGTACGCAACTCGCAATCGGCCTGCGTTGCCACATACTCACCTACCATACGGCGGCCCTCACGCACATAGAGTTGCGGAGTCCAATTATCATTCTCCACATACTCATCCAGCGGATAACCCCAGCGCAACATCTCCTCACGGATCGACTGCGGCACACGGCTATCGTGCCCCATAAAGTAGAGCAAGCCCTTCGTATAGGAGGTGTGAGCATCCTGAATCTTGCGACGCTCTGCCCAATCGGCCTCGGGATAGTTATAATTTTCGCCAATCATATCGGTCGAGAAGCCACCTCGATTATTGATATCGGTCTTGCGATTGGGCATAAGGCTCCAGATAAAGTAATCATCCAGTTTACGCTTATCGGGCTGCGCCTCGAAGAGTCTTACCAACAGTTCATAGCGCGTAGAATCATAATCTTCAGGGCGCTCGATGGGTCGCATATTGGTCGGCACATCCGTAAGGCAGATGCGGTAGTTGTAGGCCTGTACCAACCTATCACCGGAACCCTGCTCGGCCAACTCGGCGTCGGAGATACCCCACAGCAATCCACTCTCGGGTCTACCTTTTATTATATAGGGGTCTACCCCATCAGGAAATTGGTGGTTATAGAGCATCTGCACACCGCTGAATGTTTCGCCATAGGTTTGGTTAGGCTCTCGACCCACAACATAGCTCACACCTGCCGCAGCGAGCAGATCGCCCTCGTATGTGGCATCAATAAATGCCTTGGCCTCATATCGCAACGTATCTGTTCCCGTGAGGGTATTCACCGTGCGCAGTGCGACGATATGCGTACCCTCTTTCTCAACCTCGGCAAGGCAGCGCGAGCGCACAACAGTAATTTTACGGCTATCCAACCACTCGCCATAAATCGAATCGGCTACACTCGGCTCGAATATCCACTGCTCCAATCGGCCATAGTGCTTACCCATCGTGCGGTAGAACTCCTGCGAGAGGCCCTTAACCACCTGTTTGTTTCCGATATCGGTAAATCCGAGACCACCCGTAGTTAATCCGCCGATGTGGTTGGTCGGCTCGATAAGCAAGACCCTCTTACCCATACGCGCAGCCGAAGTGGCCGCCACAAC
>JAGBVQ010000123.1 GCA_017630245.1 Alistipes sp.
CTTAATTACGACCCTTATGTAGTCTTCTATGTAGGATTTCGCAATTTTCGTAAAAACGAACGCTGAAAATCAACGAGTTAAAAATAAAGCCGGTCTACCGTTAAGGTTGCCCTCTATTTTTTTGTTCAGAGATTTTGAAGATGCAGGGATTACTGCTCCTGATTTGCATTGCGACGCTCCTGCAGCAGAGCGATAAGTCGATCGCGTTCGTGGCTCGATACATAATAGGTCTCTTCGTAGATGGTCTGAATCTCGACGAAGTTGCCCCACTCGGTGGCGTAGATCTCGACCACGTGGAATCGCTTGAAGTCGATAAACTTACCGAAGTAGCCCATAAAACCTACACTACCGAAGATTGGGAACTTCCAGTTCATCTCCTTGCGGCTCACGGCGCGAATAGATGATATGTCCGAAATAGGAATCTCGGTAATGTCGAGTAGGCAGCGAATCTGCATAGTCTGCTCCGTGACGACAATCTTGCGCGGTGCGGACATAAGCATCAGTGCGATCAGTGCCACGATGAACGATGCGAACCACGCCGAGAGATATCCACCCTCATAGAGCTGCATCAGTACGGCGACAAGCAGGATGATGACCACGATGTAAACCGCAGTCCAATAGAGCGTATAGCGTCCGTTTTTGTACTTGAAAACCTCCATTTTATTGAGCTAAAAGCGCCTCGGCAATTGCAATATCCTCGACGGTTGTAATCTTGATATTTGAGCGCTCGCCCTCGCAGAGAGCCACCTTCACTCCGGCCTTTTCGACCACCGAGGCATCGTCCGTGAACGATGGGTCGAACTCCGCCTGGTAGGCATTGCGCAGGATCTTAGCGTCGAAGATTTGGGGCGTCTGAACGATGCGGAGCGACGAGCGGTCGATGGGGTGCGATCCCTCGCAAGTCGCCACACGGAACGAGTCTACGGGGGCGATGGTCGGGATTGCCGCTCCGTGCTCTATGGCGCTCTGCAGGGTGCGAATGATGAGCTTTTTCGAGACCAATGCCCTCACTCCGTCGTGTACGGCGATGAGTCCGGTATCCTCTCTGAGAGCTGAGATTCCGGCCTTCACCGAGTAAAAACGCTCGCTGCCACCCGCTACGGTGCGGTGGGGTGCAACATCAAAACGTGCGGCGAGATTCTTCCAAAATTGGATATGTGCTTCGGGCAAAACAACTACAATCTCTGCCGCAGGCAACGCTTCGGCAAAGGTATTGATTGTGCGTGCCAATATCGGCTCGCCGCCTACAATCATAAATTGCTTGGGGATTGCGCCGCCTATGCGAGTGCCGCTGCCGCCGGCAACGATTACTACTCCGATATTTATCTTTTCCATATCAATTTTTTGCCAAAACCGAGTGTGTTGTCGGTGTATTTCAGTAGATCGGGCTCGATGTGCCACAGGTGCAACTCGCCGATAGCTGCAGCGTAGGGAAAGCGGCGGATGTAAGCCTTGCGGTCGGCCTCGTCACCCCTCTCGGCCGTGCCGCATATCTGCAGACCTTGAACCTTGCCCACGACGCGAGTCTCAAGTACGACAGATGCGGCCACACGGTGGTTTGAGAGCATCTGCTGAGCGTGATTTGTCGCATCGTCTGATGTGAAAATCAGGCGATTGCTCTCGGCGTCGTATGCATAAAATGCATTGGCGCAGTAGGGTGCACCATCCGCCGTGGCGGTGGCCAGAGTCAGCACGTGGTGGCGCTTCAGAAACTTTACTATACGCTGGTCTATCTCCACTCTAAAAACTACTTTTCGGTTACTAACTCCTCTTCGATTTTCTTTGGCAGTACGATTGAGTCGAGCTGCGTGATGCGCTCGTAGTCGCCCTCCAGATCATTGAGCTCTGCGGCGATGCAGTCGCGTACATATTCAAATGCTTCACGGTTCTCCTTCGAGATGGGAATAGCCGGCTCCTGCGGAATATTGAGCGGGTTTATGGGCGTGCCGCCCTTCCATACTCGGTAGTCGAGGTGGGGTCCGGTCGATGTGCCGGTGCTACCAACATAGCCAATAACATCTCCCTGCGATACTCGCTTGCCCTTGACAATGCCCTTGGCAAAACCGCTCAGGTGGAGATATCCGGTCATAAGGTTGTTGGCGTGCTTGATTTTAAGCGTATTGCCACCGCCTCCGCCCCAGCCGCGGAATACGACAACGCCGTCGGCTACAGCACGTACGGGCGTACCCTTCGGTGCTGCGTAGTCTACACCGTGATGCGGGCGATAGCGCTTCAGGACGGGGTGGAAACGCGAGTTTGAGAATTTGGAGCTGATGCGTGAGAATTTGAGCGGAGCCTTCAGCATCTGCTTGCGCAGGCTGCCTCCGTCATACTCCCAATATTGGATCTTGTCGCCCTGCTTGAAGGGAATGGCATAGATATCCTTGCCGCCGTGCGTGAACTTTGCGCCCCAGATGCGACCCACACCAACCGATAGCGTGTCGACAAACTTCTCGTCATAGATAACCGTAAACTTATCGCCTTGCTGGATGCCGAAGAAGTCAACTGTCCACTGGTATACATCCTCCAATTCGGCTGCCAGAGCGTAGGGTAGGCTATCTCTCATAATGGCGCCCCAGAGCGAACTCTCGATCTGGGCACTACGCTTTGTTCGGCGAAGTTCAATGGGTTTCTGGCCGGTGGTAATGCTGATCGAATCGCCGACAAAGCCGAAGATAACATAGTCTGTGACGTTCTTTTCGTAGACCAGATAGTCGAGTTTCGAGGCTATGGTGTCTTTGGTCAAAAAGGCTGTGTAGGGGCGGCCTGCGCGGATCTGTCGCAAGGGGAAGATATCGCGCGAAGCGCGGTCGAGTCGATCGATGGTGAGGGCCGAAATGCCGTATTCGTTCAGAATCGAGCCGAGGGTCTGGCCGTTGCCAATCTCGCCACGTTCGAGATTGTAGTCGTCTGCGATGATTCCATAGACGATTGTGTGCTGCTTCTCTGCATTATCTCCTCCGCCGCGATTGCAAGCTACGGCGAGCAGGGCTGTGATAAAAAATAGGATACACTTCTTCATAATCCACAAAGTTAGTAAAAATTGCCGATAAATCGCAGATTTATCACGATTTTATTAGAAACGGTGGTTGTTTTGCTTTAATTGTTTGGAAATTCACCTCATTTTTCTTATCTTTGAAAAATAGTTTGCATATAGGGTGGATTTATTAAAAAAAATAGCAGCTTGTCTCTACGAAGTGGGGGTGCGATTCAGGCACTTTCTCTTCGATGTGGGTATCCTCAAGAGCGAGAAGTTCGATATTCCGATTATCTGCGTTGGTAATATCACGGTCGGAGGTACGGGTAAAACTCCCTCGGCCGAGATGATTATCGACTATATGCAGCGTACCCACAACGTGGCGCTCCTCTCGCGTGGTTATGGCCGCAAGACCAAGGGCTACCGCGAGGTGACTCTCGAGGACTCCTATCGCAACGTCGGTGATGAGCCTTTGCAAATCAAGTTCAAATTCCCGTCAGCAGTGGTTGTGGTCTGTGAGGATCGCAGAGCCGGTATCCGCCGCATTATGGAGGAGCATCCTGAGGTAAATCTTATCGTGATGGATGATGGTTTCCAGCACCGCTACGTCGATCCGAAGATCAATGTGGTTGTGGTGGACTCGTCGCAGAAGCCTGTTGAGCAGGATCATATGTTGCCTTATGGCCGTCTGCGCGATATTCGTCGCTCGCTTGATAGGGCGCACTACTTCCTGGTGACGAAGTGTAGCGATAGTATGTCGCCGCTTGACAGACGCCTTATGCTGAAGGAGCTGAAGCGTATTGCCTATCAGAAGGTCTACTTTATGCGCTATGAGTCCCAACCGCCCCGTCCCGTCTTCCCCGATATGGCAGATGGTCAGTTGCCTAACTTTAGTGAGGTGGTGGCGATGTCGGGTATCGGTAATCCCGAAAACTTTATCCGCAGTCTGCGCCTGCACTATCGTGTTGTCGACGAGCTTACTTTTGATGATCACCACGTCTATAAGGTTCGTGACGCGAAGAGTATGGCAGCAATATTGGAGAGTCACCCCGAAGCCTATATCGTAACAACCGAGAAGGATGCTGTCAAGATGTTCAGCAGCTCGAAGATCCCCGAGGCAGTATGCCGTAGGCTCTACTATATTCCGGTCAGAATGACCTATATCGAGGAGTCTGATAAGGATTTCCTCCAAAACCTTGAAAAAGATGTTAAACGAAATTAAGAAGAGTGCGGCTCATATTGCGGCACAGACAGATGATTTCTGCCCCGAGGTAGGTATTATTCTCGGTACAGGATTGGGCGATTTTGCCGATAATATCGATGTGAAATACTCGCTTGAGTATAAAGATATCCCCGGATTTCCGGTATCTACAGTCGAAGGCCATAAGGGTCGTTTGATATTTGGACATATCGAGGGTCGCCGAGTGGTGGCTATGCAGGGTCGATTCCACTACTACGAGGGCTATACAATGCAGCAGGTAACCTTCCCGGTGAGAGTGATGAAGTTGCTCGGCATTAAGTATCTCTTCGTATCGAATGCCAGCGGCGGTATCAATCCAACCTTCCGTGTGGGCGATTTGATGATTATCAACGACCATATCAACCTTATGCCTAACCCGCTGATTGGTCGCAATATGGATGAGTTTGGCCCCCGTTTCCAGGATATGCACAACTGCTACGATTGTGGGCTTATCGCCAAGGCTACAGCTATCGCCGATGAGGAGAATATTAAGTTGCAGTATGGCGTCTATGTCGGCACTACAGGCCCTACCTTTGAGACGCAGGCCGAGTACCGCTACTTCAAGGCTATCGGTGGCGATGCGGCAGGTATGTCTACCGTGCCCGAGGTGATCGTTGCACGCCATATGTCGGTCCCGGTGTTCGCTGTGTCGGTGATTACCAACTGTGGATTGAGTGACCA
>JAGBVQ010000124.1 GCA_017630245.1 Alistipes sp.
AAAAACAGTCACATATCGAGCTCGTTTTGAGGATTGACCCACCTCACCAGCCACAACGGCGGATGTTGCGGGATACTTATTTTAGTGATTCATAGAAAATTAAACCTAAAAAAGAGTGGTTTTCACTTTTTTTCTATACCTTTGTATAGAATATACCCTATTTTAGGAATTTAACATTTTACAAAACCTAAATATGAAAACAAACAATTCGTTCTGTTTTGGCAGACAAAACTACACACTTCCCCAGGTGGAGGTGGTAGAGATCTCCATCGAACAGGGTTTTGCCCAGTCAATCGAGGAGGTAACCAAAGACGAGGAAATTGAATTCTAACCCTTAAAACGAGAAGAAGACCATGAAAAAATTTTACTACAATTTGTGTTTGATACTCGTTGCTGCAGTGTTGGCAGTGGGTTGTACTGAGGATTTTGCAACAGACAAGAATCCTATCAATGGCTCGACTGAGTTTATCGAGGTTGTAGCCGATATCGAGTGCGATGCGGAGACGCGTACTACTTTGCTCGACAACAACGGAGGTAAGGTTATGTGGAGCGAGGGTGATGCAATTGGTGCAATTGCTGCGGATGGTACCGTAACAGAGTGTGTGGCAACTTCGGTTAATGGCACAAGCGCAACCTTCTCGGTGCCCGCAACGACCGTTAATGCAATCTATCCCTACACTACAGACTATGTTGATGATCACGCGAAGAACAGAATCGGCCATCGATTTGTTTCGAACATCGCTTTTGATGGCTCGGCAAAGGTGTTTGGCGACAAGCAGGATGTAATGGTTGCTGCCCTCGAGGATGGTGCGTTTGCTTTCAAGCACGTGTGCGGTTATATCGAGGTTAAGCTCAAGGGTACGGGTACTGTTAAGCACATCGCTTTGCGCGACAACACTCGTAAGTGGGATGCTCTCTCGGGTCTTGCATATATCTCGTTTGATGCACTTCCTAATCCTACAGCTGCTTTTTCGACAGGTCATAAGGCTGCTTTCAACTGGCTCTACGCAACTTGCAACAACATCGAGCTCAGCAAGAGTGAGGCTACCTCGTTCTACTTTGTAGTTCCTCCTCGCTCTTATGAGAATCTGAGCATCTGCGTACAGACCGAGAATGGTTCGTATGCAATCTCGTCAAAGAATGCGATTACCGTTAACCGTGCGAAGATTCGCCCGATTGCAGCTATCGACCTCGACGAGTATAAGCCTGCAACAGCTACCGACTTGAGCGCTAATGGCTTGGCTAACTGCTACATCGTTCCCCAGGGCTCGGAGGCGAAGTACTACTCGTTCCCCGCGCAGAAGATCAACACAGAGGATAAACTTGCGAATGTAGCTTATGCTCACGTTTTGTGGAGCGATCGCGCGAAGGTTATCACTAATGTAAACTACGATGCTGCAACTGGTACAGTTTCGTTCAAGTATGATGGTGGTAACAAGGAGGGTAATGTTATGGTTTCGGTATTTGATGCTAACCATAACTCGATTTGGACATGGCACATTTGGTGTACAGACCAGCCTGAGGCTATTAAAATCAAGAACAACGGCGCACCCACGGATAAATACCACGTTATTATGGACCGTAACATCGGTGCAACTTATGCTCCGAAAAGTCTCGAGGAGGCTGCAGGTATCTCGGCTGAGAACGCAACCAAGACTTTGGGTCTCTACTATCAGTATGGCCGTCCGATTCCGTTCCCCGGTCCGACAAGCATTACAAACACTACTGCAGAAGCTACTAATGCGCTCTTTGGTGCTAACACCTCTGATTTCGAGTTGATGTATGGTTTCAAGGATCTACTACAGTGCTTCCAGTATAGCACCTATCAAAATACTTTTGCCTCAATGCTAACCAATCCGCTTATCTTCTGCACTGTAAACTTTACAACTGCTTATGGTACAGCAGTTGGATCCTCTACAGATGGTAAGGCATACCACGCCTTCTGTAAGGACCTGCCGAAGCCTTGTACTCAGGCTGATCAGCTCTGGTTCTCGGAGAATGCAGATGTAGTTAGCAAGAAGGGTAATACCGATCCATGTCCTCCGGGATATTGCATCGACGACTTTGAGACTTTCAAGGCAGCTTTGTATAACATTCCCGAAAACCGTATCAGCCAGGGTGATGACACGTCAAACAAAACTTATGGCTACTCGTATCAGTGTCCGACTACCAAGGATGTAGTGTGGTTCCCTGCTAATGGATTCCGCACAGAGAAGGGCGTATATAGTTCTGTTGGCTATATCGCTAACTTGTGGTCAGCAAGAAATTGTACCTACACCAATTTGTATGGAATTCGTTGGTACACAGGAAATGGTGCTGAAGCAACGAAAGTTATGGGCACAAGTGGTATCAATACCCTCGCTTGGGGCTTCAATATTCGTTGCCGCGCAATCGACCGCACTAAATTTTAGAGCAGTCCAAAAGACGAACAGGTTAACACCCTGATAATAAGAATGGTCGTCCGAACGAGTCGGGCGGCCATTTTTTATAAAAAAATGATAGTTATTGTGGAATTATGCTTATCATTTCAGATTTATTGTTTAATTTTGTGATAGTGTGAATATTTTTTTGACAAAATAAATCATAAACCAATAAACAAAATTGTAAACAAGATGAAAATTAACGAAAGAATCTGTGAAAGCAGGCAGGTGTACGCTGCACCCGACGCACAGCTCGTCGAGTTCGCGGTGGAATGTGGATTTGCAGCCTCTATTGAGGAGGTTGTCAAAGAAGAAGAAGTTGAATTTTAACCCTTAAAACGAGAAGAAGATGAAAAAGTTCTACTACAGTTTAGTATCTATGCTCGTTGCTGCAGTGTTGGCAGTGGGTTGTTCTGAGGATCTGACCAACGATGTAATGGTTGGTGCAGATGATTTCAACAATGAGTACATTGAGGTAACTGCCTCATTGGAGTCTACAGAGTCGCGTACATCACTCACCGATGGTGGTAATGGCGGTGTAGTTGCGTGGAGCGAGGGCGACAAGATTGGCGCTATCGCAGAGGATGGCACCATCACCGAGGTTGCTGCAACCGCAGTCAACGGCGCAAGCGCAACATTCTCGGTACCGGCAAACACCAAGTATGCCGTTTATCCCTATGCCAGCGGCGACGCGTTTGCAGATGGTAAGCTGACCAAGACTCTTGGTGACACCGTTACACTCGACGGCTCGAACAAGGTCTTCGGCGACAACCAGAACGTAATGATTGCTCACCTCTCGGAGGGAACTCTCCCCTTCAAGCACCTTTGCGGTTATATCGAGGTTAAGCTCAAGGGTTCGCAGAGCGTTAAGCACGTTGCACTGCGTAGCAACGCACAGAATTGGGATGCAATGTCGGGCAAGGGCAGTATTGATGTAGCTGACGCTGCAAATCCGACCTTTACAGCCTCTTCTGACCACGGTGTAACATTCAACTGGGTATATGCAAATTGTTCGGATGTTCAATTAAGCAAGAGCGAGGCTACATCATTCTACTTTATTGTACCTCCCCGCACATACGAGAATATGGCAATCTGCGTTCAGACCAACGAGGGTTCGTACTCGATCTATTCGCAGAACGCTATCGAGGTTAATCGTGCAAAGATTCGTCCGATTGCAGCTATCGATATTGACAATCTCAAGCCCGCTACTGCAACCAATTTGGCTGAGGCAGGCGTTGCTAACTGCTACATCGTTCCGCAGGGCGCTGAGGCTAAGTACTACTCTTTCCCCGCACGCAAGATTAACGGCACTGCAAACCTTGAGAATGTAGTTTATGCTCACCTTATGTGGAGCGAGAGCGCAACCTTGGTAACCAATGTATGCTATGACGCTGCTACCGGTATGGTTTCGTTCAAGTATGAGGGTAACAATGCTGAGGGTAACGCTGCTATTTCTATCTGCGACGAGAATCATAACCGCATTTGGACTTGGCATATTTGGTGTACCGACCAACCTCAAATGCTCAAAATTAAGGCTCAGACTGTCAACACATATTATGGTCAGCTCGACCGCAACATTGGTGCAACCTATGCTCCGAAGAGCGTTGAAGAGGCGACAAACATCTCGGCAGAGAATGCTGCAAAAGCAGCAGGTCTTTACTACCAGTATGGCCGTCCGACTCCATTCCCTCGTGTAAAGACCTTGGGCGCCAACGAGAATACGGCATTTGCAGATAATACGAATGTTGCCGTAATGTATGGCTTTATAAAGTATTCGCAGAATTTCAGACGTTCAACCGCAGGAAACCCAATGTCAAAAGCTCTTGTGTACCCCAATATGTTCTATGCAATCTCATACACTGATAAAACTGGAGCAGAATTAGGTGGTAATCAGACTTGTAACACTTGGTGCAATGATGCTGTTAGCCCCAATACTAAAAAAGATGTGTTGTGGTACTCATTGAACAATAACGTTGTAGACAAGAAGTCCGATAACGATCCCTGCCCTGCGGGTTATGTAGTTGAAGAGGGCTGGGGCGTTTACAACAACCGTTATACATTTACAGGTGTTGGCAAGTATGGTCTATACTACACTTGTCCTCAAACCGGTAATTTAGCGTGGTTCCCCTTATCGGGATATCGCAATCACGGTTCAGGTAAGGCAAGTAGCATTGGAAGCAACTTCAACATTTGGGCTGTTCCCACAATGGGAACTGATAATGGTAAGATTTCCGCAGTGCGTTGGAGTGCAAACGGAACTACTACAACCACCAATCAGCTCTGCTATCTTGATTATAACCAATTGAGCCAGGGCTTCTCTGTTCGTTGT
>JAGBVQ010000125.1 GCA_017630245.1 Alistipes sp.
CAAATGTGAGTGTTTCGGCTCTCGATGACGAGCAATATCGCCTTATACGGGATGAGAAGGTGCGCCACCTATTAGTGACTAAGGTCCGCAGTGTCTACGATGCTGCAGAGTGGAGCAATAATCTGCAAGCCTTATGCGAAAGCGAGGCATTTGGCATCCCTGCAAACAACAGCACCAACCCCCGAACAGCTTGGAAAGACCGTGCTTCGGTGTGGGGACCGGCACTATCGCTCGCTGCCACATTCGATCCAGCATTGGTAGCTCGCTACGGGGAGGTAGCCTCCGAGGAGTTGCGTGCGATGGGTATCGCTACACTTCTTGCACCACAAGTCGAGATTGCCACTGAGCCGCGCTGGATGCGAGTGCACGAAACATTTGGCGAGTCGAGTGCTCTCTCGATCGACCTTACACGAGCGTATATCAATGGCTTCCAATCCTCGCACGGCAAAGATGTAGTCGAGGGTGCGTGGGGTATGAAGAGTGTCAATGCAATGGCAAAACATTGGCCAGGTAGTGGCACCGGCGAGGCGGGCCGAGATGCCCACTATGCTCACGGAAAATACTCGGTATTCCCGGGTAAAAACTTTGAGGAGCACCTACTGCCGTTTACCGAGGGTGCACTGAAACTTGGTAGTGGAACCGAGAAGGCCGCATCGATAATGGTTGCCTATAATGTTTTTCTCGGAGTGATGCCGAAGGATGAGCAAGTGGGTGCCGGATATAGTTATTTTGTGATGGATAGTCTTCTTCGCAAAAAGTATGGGTATGACGGAGTTATCTGCTCGGATTGGCGAGTGCCTAACACCTATAAGGCGATGGACGAGAATAAGGGAAAGCCGTGGGGCGTAGAGCATTTGAGCACTACGGAGCGTTACCTGAGGATGATTATGGCAGGCAACGACCAGATTGGCGGAATCTTGACAAAGCAATATATCGAAGAGGCGTACCATCTCGGCGTGAAGAGTTATGGCGAGGAGCAGATGCGTAAGCACTATGAGAAGTCGGCAGAGAGATTGTTGGTAATTATGTTCCGTATGGGTCTGTTCGATAATCCCTACCTCGACGTGGAGCAGAGTTGTGCAACGGTTAACTCTAAGCACTTTGCCGAGGAGGCTCTGATGGCGCAGATGCGCTCGGTGGTGATGTTGAAAAATAGCAACGGCGTACTCCCTTTGTCTCCTCGCACTAAGGTCTATATTCCTAATGAAGCCATAGCCCACGAAAGTGTGATAGCAGCGGTCAATCAACATTTTGATATGGTAAAAAATCCCGAGGATGCCGACTGTGCGCTTCTCTTTATCAACTCCCCGAAGAGTGGTAAGGGTTATAGCCCCGAGGATGTGCAGCAAGGCGGAAATGGTTATGTGCCAATCTCGTTGCAATATGGAGAGTATAAGGCTGTGTCGGCACGCCGAAAGAGTCTTTCGGGTGGCGACCCGATGGAGGATTTTACAAATCGCACCTATCGCAACAAGTCTATCACGGCGAAGAATAGTAATGATGCAGTGTTGGTTACCGAGACTCGTGAAAAGATGGGGCAGAAGCCGGTTGTTGTCTGCGTTACTGCGAAAAACCCTATGGTTTTTAGCGAGATAGAGCCTTATGCCGATGCAATATTGCTAAACTTTGGCGTTCAGACCGATGCTGTTATGGGCGTTGCTGCGGGCGTAATCGAGCCGCAGGGATTGTTGCCGTTGCAGATGCCGAAGGATATGCGCACTGTGGAGCGTCAGAAAGAGGATATGCCATTCGATATGGAGTGTTACAAGGATGCCGACGGCAACGTCTACGACTTTGCCTATGGCCTGAATTGGAGCGGTGTTATTAAGGATTGGAGAACCGAAAAGTACAAACCTGCAAGGTGATTCGTAATTAGTAATTTATCTCAACCCAACTGCGTCGTGATAAATCCGTTGCGGCGAGTTCTCTCTCGATATACTCAACCGTGCGCTTAAGGCCCTCGTTTAGAGGTGTCGTAGGCTCCCATTTGAGCTCTTTTCGTGCGCGTGATAGATTGGGCACTTTGCGTCGCGGGTCGTTGTGACGTGCTGCCATGTGATTTATACGCGAGCGGCTGCCCGTGAGCGATATAATCTTCTCGGCAAGCTCTCTGATTGATATTTCGTGGGTGCTGCCAAGATTGTATATCATCATCTCCCTGCCTCGGGGAATATTAATAATCTTTATCAAACCATCGACAATGTCGCCCACCCAACAGAAGGTGCGTTGTTGCTCTCCGCTGCCGTAGATTGTAATGTCTCGGTTATAGAGCGCATCGAGTATCATCGAGGGGATCACGCGCCTGTCCGAGAGGGATGAACCACTGCCATAGGTGTTGAATATGCGGGCTATGCGGCTATCCCCAAAATCGGCTTTGTGTAGGGCCTCGGCTGCACGCTTGCCTTCAATCTCGAAGTTTTGAGGTTGAGATGTAGCAATATGCTCTTCGAAGGAACGGTCGTATGATAGCCCGTAAACATCTCCGGATGAGGCGTATACAATGCGAGCGTTATTCTGTCGTGCAACATCGAGCGAATTCATTGCTCCCAGAATATCGGTTCGTAGCGAGGTCGCTGCAAGATTCTCGCCTACGTAATATGCTGCAGGCGATGCAAGGTTTATGATGCAGTCGCAATCAATCTCAAAAGGGGTGGTGATGTCGTGGTGAATGTAGTGAAACCTCTCCTCGTAAATCACATCGTGCAATATGGGCGAAGCTCCAACTCCACGCGTATCGATACAAGTAACGATGTGCCCATCTTCAATAAGTGTGCGACAGAGATGTGAGCCGATAAGACCCACTCCGCCGAGTACGACAATATGCTTCATCTCTTCCAAAATTTTCGGAAGAGCAACTCAATAATCGTACCGAAATAGGCTACTCCTCGGTGAAGAGAGCCTTAGGAAGTTGAGATATGTTGTTTATGCGTATAATCTCGATACCCTTGGGGGCTTTGATCGATTTTGAGATATAACCCGAAACTACAATGCGACGGAATCCGAGGCGTGCAGCTTCGCTGATGCGCTGCTCGGTACGGGGGGCAGGTCTAATCTCGCCCGAAAGACCCAGCTCACCGGCACAGCAGACACCCTCATTGATTGCTCGGTCGTAGTACGATGAGATAACGGCAGCCACTACAGCCAAATCCAACCCCGTGTCGGCAACCTTAAATCCGCCCGCAAAGTTTAGAAATACATCCTTTTGGAACATCTTCATTCCGACTCTCTTTTCCAAAATTGCCAGCAACATATTCATTCGGCGGGTGTCGTAGCCCGTAGCGTTACGTTGTGGCGTGCCGTATGCAGCACCGCTTACCAACGCCTGGACCTCGATTAGGTAGGGGCGTATACCATCGGCCGAAGCACCTACGGCTATGCCGCTAAGCGGCTCGTCGTAGTGCGTCAGCAGGATCTCCGAGGGGTTCTCAACAGCACGCAGACCATTGTCCAACATCTCGAAAACGCCAATCTCAAAGGTGGCTCCGAAACGGTTTTTAATGCCACGCAGTATGCGGTAGACGTTATTGCCGTCGCCCTCAAATTGGAGAACTACATCGACGATGTGCTCCAAAATCTTGGGGCCGGCAATGGTGCCGTCTTTGGTTATATGGCCGATAATGAATATCGAGGTACCGCTACTTTTTGCGTATTTGAGCAGAGTTGCCGCACATTCACGAATCTGAGAAACGCTACCTGCTGACGAGTCGATAAGGTCAGTGTAGATGGTCTGAATCGAGTCGATGACCACAAAGTCCGGCTTTAGCTCATCAATCTGCTTGACAATGTTCTCGAGCAAGGTCTCGGTATAGATGATACACTCTTCGTTGCCGATACCTATGCGCGAGGCTCTGAGTTTGATCTGCTCGGCCGACTCCTCGCCCGAGACATATAGGCAGCGTAGGCCATTGCCCGTAAGCGCAATCTGTAACGAGAGAGTAGACTTTCCGATGCCGGGCTCGCCACCCAACAGGATAAGCGATCCGGGAACCATACCTCCGCCCAGGACACGATTAACCTCGCTATTGCCGAGATCAATGCGACGCGAATCGCTACGTTCGATTTCGCTCACGCGTTGCGGTCGAGAGGTAGATACATTGGCGATAGAGGCCGCAATAGAACTGCTCTCCTTTGAGATAACCTCCTCGGCAAATGTGTTCCACTCTCCACACGAAGGACAACGGCCGAGCCATTTGGGTGCCTCGAAACCGCAATTTTTGCAGAAATATGCCTTCTTGACCTTTGTCGCCATACTCTATATCTATTTGATGAAGAATCTGTAAATGTCGTTGCCGTTGGCGTAAACCAACAGAATAAGCAGAATAAAGAGTCCTACGTACTGAGCAATCTCAAGGAACTTATCACTCGGTTTGCGGCGAGTGATCATCTCCCAAAGGGTGAAGAGAGAGTGTCCGCCATCAAGACCAGGAATGGGGATGATATTCATCACGGCAAGGATAATCGAGAGGAATGCTGTCGTATTCCAGAACGAGAGCCAATTCCACTCGCCGGGGAATATACTGCCGATAGAGATAAATCCGCCCAGACTCTTATACATCTCGGTCTTGGGCTTCACGATCATCTTTAACTGCTGCCAATAACCTTTGAGTTGCTTAATGGTCAGACGAGCACCTGCGGGGATAGACTCCAATAACGAATAGTGGCGTGTACGCAACTCGAATGGCTGGCCAATCTGGAATCCAACCTTGCCCTCCTCATTCACAGGTACGGTAATCTGCATCTTGCCGCCGAGACGGATAATGTCGAGTGTTGTGCTTTGGCCTTTCCACTCGCCCAAAAGTGCCATCACTCGCTCAGCCTCGATAGCCTCAATGCCACCTACGCCAATAATCTGATCGTTAGCCATAAGTCCCGCTTCACGAGCTGTCTCAGCCTGAACCTCACCCACAATCATTGGCACGATAGGCGAGTAGAGATCCTTAAATTCCTCATTATTACGCATATCAACCAACTGCTGATAGGGGATAGTGAACTGCTGCTGCAGGCCCTCTCGTTCAACTACAACAGTGCGATCGCCGTCCGAGATGACCAGTGCATTGAGAATTTCGTTCACGTTATCGATGCTTTCACCCTCGATAGAGATGATCTTATCGCCATCGACGAATCCCATCTGCTCGGCTGTAGCGTTGAAGTTGTAACCCCACTTCACATCGTCGTTTGCCAGATAGCTGCTGCCCCAAGTGTATGAAATGCCGCAGTAGATCATAAACGCAAGCAGGAGGTTCATAACCACACCGGCAACCATAACCAGGAATCGCTGCCACGCAGGTTTTGCGCGGAACTCCCACGGCTGCTCGGGTTGCTTCATCTGCTCGGTATCCATCGACTCGTCGATCATACCTGCAATCTTGACGTATCCGCCCAGCGGAATCCATCCCAAGCCATACTCGGTATCTCCTCGCTTGAACTTGAAGAGCGAGAACCACGGGTCGAAGAAGATGTAGAACTTCTCGACACGAATGCCGAAGATGCGAGCTACGATAAAGTGTCCAAATTCGTGAATTGCAACCAGGAGCGAAAGGCTCATAAAGAGTTGCACAACTTTAATTAAAATTTCCATATATCTCTGTTTTTATCTTTTTTTTGGATTTTAGGGTCGGCGTCACGCGGACTTCCTATCTAACGGTTATGTGGTAACAATATTGTTTTCTCTCAATTTTGACGTAGCAGCGACCCTCCTTGCGAAGTTCGTGCAGGGTTTGAGCCAGTGCCAAACGCAGTTCGTATTCGCCTCTTGGGCGGAGTTCATCTTGCCCAAAACGAACATACGAGATATCAATCGTTGTGGCATTGCAGTGGCACGAGGCTGCCGAAGCGTTGCCATTTACTCTCCTAAGCTTTGCAATATCCTCTTCGGTGCGCAATACGCTTGTAACCATAAAACGGCTCTTGGATTGTGTCTTTTTCTGGAAGGCTTCGGCTATATCCTCCAGCAACTCCTCGACTTTAGGTACAACGTATGGTGACGAGTAGGTCAAATCGCGAACGATATACTTCGGGTTGGTCTCGATGCGGACCAGATCGCCTTTTCGACGTAGTTTCTTATACTGTGCCTCTATCGCAGCCTGCGACTCGAAGGGGGCAAGTCCATTGCGGAGAGCCGCCTCCTTCTGTACACTCTGCATATCGTTGAAGTATCTCTCGTATGTGCGTGGTTTGCCCGTCAGTGGGGTATATATCTCCATCTCCTCCTCAGGGGTGGGGGTAGAGCTAAATGATACAATCGCCGCTACCAAAGGCAATAGTTGCAATGCAAGGCTGTGGAATGCGACCTTGTGAATACCTCGTTTAAGCTTTATGGTTATATAGATGGCTCCGATGATGTATGCGGCAATGGCGATGTAGAGGAGTATCCACAACACTAAAGCGACGTTAAAGTAGCGATAGAGGTAGTTTAACGCCCACGCCAACACACCCAAACTAAGGAGCGTTACGAGATAGTATATGGTTTGAATCGTTAATCTGCGCTTGTCTATACCCTGAATATCCATTCCTCTTCCTTGATGCTACAGTTTCAAAAACTCCTGTGCCAATACTCTTGACTCCTCGTTCGACTTTGCGTAATCCTCCAATGTGGGCTTTGCGACGAATGTGGCCTTCTCGAGCGCAAACTCGATAGCTCGCACAATATCGTTATATGCACATTTGTGATTCAAAAATGCCGCCACAGCAACCTCGTTGGCTCCATTCATCGTGCAGGCTGCAGTGCCCTTGCGGCGCAAGCAGTCGTAGGCGATATCGAGTGCGGGATACTTTACTCGATCCACCTCACGGAACGTAAGTGTAGGGTGATCAGTAAAGTTAAATCGCTCAGTGGGGCGTACGGCTCGTTCGGGGAACATTAGAGCCAAACTTATCGGCATGTGCATATCGGGCGTGCCGAGTTGCGCTTTGAGTGCGCCATCCTCGAACTCGACCATCGAGTGAATAATCGCTTCGGGGTGAAGAATTACCGATATTTGATCTGCGCCGACACCGAAGAGATGGTGAGCTTCGATAACTTCAAAACCCTTGTTTACGAGCGTGGCAGAGTCGATTGTAATCTTTGCGCCCATCGACCAAAGAGGATGCTTGAGGGCCTGCTCAGGTGTTACACTATCAAGCGCCTCACGCGGAAAGTCACGGAATGCTCCGCCACTGCAGGTGATGATCAGACGGCGCAGGGGTGACTGCTCACCCATCAAACATTGAAATATGGCCGAGTGCTCCGAATCGATAGGCAGAATCGGGGTCTTGCGTTCGATTGCAAGCGGCATAATCATCTCGCCGGCCACCACAAGGCTCTCCTTATTGGCTAAGGCTACCTTTTTGCCGTACTCGATAGCTCGCACTGTCGGGATCATTCCTGCATATCCGACAAGAGCGTTTACGACAGTATCTACTTGAGAGTTACATACCGACTCCTCGACGGAGTGCTCGCCGGCAAAAACCTTGATGTCGGTGTGGGCCAGTGCCTCTTTAAGAGGTGTGTAGAACTGCTCATCGGCAATAACCACACTGTCAACATCAAACTCTATGGCTTGATGTGCCAGCTGCTCCCAATTCCGATTTGCTGTAAGGGTTATGATCTCGAAACGGTCGGGGTTTTCACGCACGATATCGAGCGTCTGAACACCTATCGAGCCGGTCGAGCCAAGTATTGCGAGTTTCTCTCTTTTCATCTCTTAAAAAACGATATATCCTTCCGGATCGACGGCCTTGCCGCCATTCCATAGTTCGAGTTCGAAGTTGTTGCTGCCATCCGAGGCGGGTGCTTCGGCGCTGTAGCCGATCACTTCGCCACTCTTGACCACCTGACCCTTGGTTACAAGAGTCTGTGACAGATTCTTGTAGACCGAGATAAGACCATTGGGATGCTGAATATGCACTATGTGGGAGTTATCGGGAGTCCAGCCGGCCGAGATTATGGTGCCGTCGGTTATGGTTGTTACTTGTGCCATTGCTGCCGAGGCCATACGGATTCCGTAGGCACCTTCGCGCAGGTTAAAGCGCGATGTTATAAGACCCTCAATGGGGACCACCATCTCCATATTCTCGCGTATAGAGGAGTTTGAACGCTCGGTGGTGTGGAGCCCATATTCGCCATTGCCCTCCATTTGAGCACGCAACAGCGAATCCTCGAGAGAGGGGAGAACCAGCGCTTTGGCACGGTGGATGCTATCGGATGCAATGGTTGTGCGTACAGCAGGGGTTTTGCCGTTCATTATCAATGAGATATTATCGTTGTAAACCAACATTTCATTCATTCTTCGCTCGATGGAATCCAGTCGCATTACGCTCTCCATCAGGCTTTCGTGCGAGCGTGCGGCACTACTCTTGAATCCCGGCAGGAACTCAACAACGGGTGTGTATGCCACCAACAGGAGTACGATGGCGAAGATAAGGAAAATCAGAGCCAAAATGCCGGCCAGAGCGCCTGCGGGTGAAATAAGGATATGCCACTCTTCATTACGCTCCTCAACACCGAGCATACTGAATCGGCGCTTGCGCATCAATCCCTTCCACCACAACGATATAGTATTTGTTAACTTCATACCTATGTATTATTGGACAAAGATAGAAATTTTTTTTGGGAATAGCGTGCTTGGAAATTAAAAAATATCACTATATTTGCAATGCAAAACAGAGGAGGATATTTCAGTGAGATAGCCTTCTCGGAATCTTCAGGGCGGGGTGAAATTCCCCACCGGTGGTGATAGTCCACGACTCCCTATCGGAGTGCAAACGGGGCGGTGAATGCCGCAGGCGAGCATCCGAGAGGGACTGAATCGGTGAAATCCCGATACCGACGGTTAGAGTCCGGATGGAAGAAGATGCATAGAGAGCCTTACCGAGGTGCGAGGAACCGAGTAAGCAGCGAGTCAAATGCCTATTGTGGCGTTGGTTTCTGTGGAATGAGGATATCGCATTTTTGGTCTGTGCTGATGGTTGTGGCCCGGTGGCCACTCCTCGTCGTCTGTGTTGAAAGCCCGTGAAGAGTTCACGAGGCTTATTTTTTTGTTCAACACAGTTTCTTTATATGAGGAAATTTATTTTATCTCTATTTTTCGCAGTGGTAACAGTCGCTGCAATGGCTCAGATTACTACATCGGCACTCGATGGCATTGTGACTGATGCGGAGGGAAAACCTCTGACGGGTGCGACCGTAATAGCTAAACACACTCCATCGGGAAGTGAGTATGGCGTTGCCAGCGACCTCAATGGTTCGTTCCGCATTCAGGGTATGCGCCCCGGCGGCCCCTATACGGTCGAGGTTTCCTTCATTGGATACCGCACTGCAAAGGTTGAGAATCTGACTCTGGCGCTAGGTAATACTTCGGAGTTGAGCATCTCGCTTACTATCGACAATACATTGGATGCTGTGACTATTGTAAGCACTGCTGATGAACGATTTAACTCCGCAAAGACCGGCGCTTCAGATAACTTTACAACTGCCGATATTGCAGCGCTGCCGACCGTTAGTCGAAGTATTTACGACGTGGCAAAACTCTCGCCTGCAGCCCTCTCGGTGAAGTCGGGTGGTATGTCGTTCGGCGGAGCAAATACGCGTTACAATACCTTCCAAATTGACGGAGTGGCCAATAACGATATGTATGGCCTGACCTCAAACGGAACCAATGCGGGTCTTACCAATGCAAACCCGATTCCGCTCGACGCTATCGAACAGATTCAGGTGGTTGTGGCACCTTTTGATGTCCGTCAGGGCGGATTTACAGGTGGAGGAATCAATGCAGTAACCAAGTCGGGAACAAATACCTTTGCCGGCTCGGCATACGCTTACTACAATAATCAGAACTTCTACGGTTCGACCCCAGGTAAGGATATCGAGAATCGCACAAAACTATCGCGTCAATCGACTCAGATCTATGGCGCAACTCTTGGTGGTGCAATCGTGAAAGATAAACTCTTTTTCTTTGTAAATGGCGAGTTTGGCCTCGATAGCTATCCCTCGACCTACTATCCGGGTTATGCCACAGCTGCGATCTCGGCAGAGGAGGCACAGCGCATATCTGATCGCTACAAGGCTCTGACCGGATACGATGGTGGTGG
>JAGBVQ010000126.1 GCA_017630245.1 Alistipes sp.
ATAAGCGAATAGATAGAGATCCTGGCGATCGCCCTCGGGGCGGCACTCTACCCACTTCTTCCAATGCGAATCTACATCTACCAAAAGGTGATTTTTCGAGTCATCAATCACGCTCCAACCATCACGCGAGAGGATTCCCTTCTCCATCGGCTCGTAGCCCAGATTCCAACCATCGCAGCGGTCGAGCGTACGGGTCGTACCCATAAGGTTTGCACTCTCGTCGTCGCCATAGGTCCAAGTCTGCTTCTCGCCATTAAGCAAGAACTCAGCCTTCAGATTCTCGGCCGAGAACTTTTCTCCCTTAACGTATGTCAGAGTAACGTATGCAGTCTTAATCACCAACTCCGCCTCGCTCTCCTCAACCAAGAACTCGGGAACGGGAAGGTTGCGATTGATGAAGGTCAGAGTCGCGTTATCCTCAAAGGCGCCATTCTCCGCCCACTCCATACGGATAAGTTGCGAGGTCAGCACCGTGAAACGTGCATTACCTGCAACAACAACAGCCTTCTCATTCGCCTTGGGGTCATCTGCAGGGCGCTGCTTCGAGCAGTCACAACCCACAAAAAGCACCAATGCCATAAGGCCGAAAAGTAGATTTTGTAGCTTCATAATTTATAATTTAGGTTAATAATATACAATCACACCCTTCAACTTTACAAATATACAAATAAAAGATGGAAACACTCCCGTATCTTCAAAAAAAATCCTATCTTTGTCAAGATGAAAAACTCCATTTTCGACATAATACCACGCTCGTTCCGTGGTCGTAGTCTCTGGGTAGCGATAACCATCCTGCTCAGAGCCTTGCTCAACTTTGTGGGTTTGGCTATGCTTGTGCCCGTGCTCGTGCTTATTCTCGACACCGACAGCATCCACTCCAATGAGCGTCTGAGCCGAATTTATGACTATTTCGGATTCTCGTCGGATGGGTGGTTTGTTGTGGCGGTATGCATTGCAGTTGTGGGAGTTATCATCCTGAAGTGTGCCGTAAATTTGGGTCTATACACCACCGAGCGCAACTTTATCTATGATCTCTACCGCTACCTCTCGCGCCGTCTCTACATCGATTACCACAACCGTGGTCTGGGCTTTATCAAGGGTAGCAACTCTTCGCTTCTGGCTCGTAATGTAAACGTTGTCTGCCTCACCTTCGTTGTTGGCATCCTGCGACCTCTGGCCACCATCGCAAGCGAGGTGATGCTCTTCCTGCTACTCTTCGTCGCTCTGGCCTGCTACAATGCTACGGCGGCGGCGCTTATCGTAGCGATATTCACCCCTGCGGCGTGGCTCTATGTTCGTATGGTGCGTAACCGACTGAACAACTACGGAGATATCGAGAACAAGGCTCAACGTGCCAAGATGCGCAACGTCATAGATACCTATCGTGGTTACTCCGACCTGGAGGTCTGCAACGCCTTCCCTTCAATGCTTGCACGCTTTGACAAGGCTATGGATGAGGTTGTGGATGTTCGACTCAAGAACGCAACACTCTCGACCCTGCCCCAAATGTTTACTGAGATTGGATTGGCGCTGGGTCTGGCTGCAATGGTGTTGCTCAACCTGGGATTCGAGGGCGGAAACATAAAGATCCTCTTCGGAATCTTTGCCGTTGCGGCTCTGCGACTTATGCCCTCGGTACGCAATGTTATGGGCGCGTGGGCCTCGCTGCGATACAACCGCTACACAATCGACGTTATTCGCGATGCTCACATCGACGATATCGACCCCACAATCGACAGCTCGACAGAGCGTATGAACTTCAACCGCGACATTCGTATTGAGAATATCTCATTCCAATTCGAGGATGGCGAGCAGAGGGTTATCGACCACCTCTCCCTATCGATTGGCAAGGGCGAGAGGGTTGGCATCAAAGGTCGTTCGGGAGCGGGCAAGACTACCCTTTTCAACCTAATGCTCGGATTCTACACCCCCTCCGAGGGTGCTATATACATTGACGACAACCGCTTAACACCCGCAAACCGCCGCCAATGGCTCAACATCGTCGGCTACGTTTCGCAGAACGTATTCCTCACGGACGGCACTCTGCTCGAGAACATCGCACTCGGAGCTACCCCCGAATCTGTTGACCGCGAGCGCCTTAATCGGGCTATAGATATGGCCGATCTGCGCGAATTCATAGACTCTCTACCCCAGGGCGTAGACACCCCTGCCGGCGAGTGCGGAAATCGACTTTCGGGTGGCCAGCGACAGCGCATAGGCATAGCTCGCGCACTCTATAAGGAGGCCGAGGTCCTGCTCTTCGACGAGGCAACATCCTCGCTTGACAACGATACCGAGCAGAATATCAACCAGGCGATTGAGCTGCTTTCGAGAAAGAACAAAGAACTTACAATCATAGTCATAGCCCACCGCGAGAGCTCGTTAGACTACTGCGACAGGGTACTAACCATTGAGACAAATGAATAAGGATTACATCATAGCAGGTCTGCGCCTGCGCACCAACGGCATCTATGCTGACCTTTCAGAGATCGGACTTCGTGGATTCAAGCCCTTTGCGGCCGACTACGACGAGAGCGAAAAGCCCGTGCTGGATCTCTATATGGATCTCCCGATCGATATCGAAGATTACCAGCTACACACCCTGCACGAGTTCGACTTCGAGGATGCCGGCCAGCTCTGTTTCTTCTGCCGCTACGACCACGGCTACCTCTTCTATATGCGACCAAAAGATGACGAGAACGGCCGCAAAACCATCTTCGTACGCGAGTTTGGCTCGGCGAAGGTGGTGAGTAATATTGCCGAGCACGGCGCTCCCGCCCCCTCGCTGTTACGTTTCGGACTTTGGATTATGTTTGGTCTGGCAATCAATCCTCTGCACGCCATTGCCATCCACTCGTCAGTAATTGTTAAGGATGGTGGCGCTGTGATGTTCCTCGGTGAGTCGGGCACCGGCAAGAGTACCCACACCCGTCTCTGGAGAGAGAATATCGAGGGTGCAAAGCTCCTCAATGACGACAGCCCGATAATCCGATGTGTGGATGGTGTGCCGACCGTCTTCGGCTCGGCGTGGAGCGGAAAGACCCCCTGCTACATCAACAAGAGTTTCCCGATTCGTGGTATTGTCCGTCTGAGTCAGGCACCCCACAATGCGATGCGTCGTCAGGGTACCATAGCTGCCCTCGGAGCTCTACTACCCTCCTGTCCGCCCTCGTTTGCGTACGATAGCGAGCTTCAGGATAAGATCTGCGAGACCCTCTCGGAGGTTCTGGCCAAGGTTCCCGTATATCATCTTGAGTGTCTGCCAGACGCTGCGGCTGCTCAGCTCTCATACAACACCGTATTTGGCTGCAAATAGCCCCACAGTGCGATGAAAACCATCAGTAACGATATCTTCTTCGCCCACATTGAGGATCTGCTCGCCGAGGGTCAAAGTGCACTCATACGCGTCAAGGGATACAGTATGCGCCCATTTATGCGTAGCGACCGCACGCAGGTCCGCATAGCACCCCTAACTACTTGCGAGGATCTCAAGGTCGGAGATATCGTTCTCTTCCGCTACCGTGGCCGCCACATAATGCACCGCATACATCGCATAGAGGGCGATAGCATAACCCTCGCAGGCGATGGTAACTACCGCCAATGGGAGCAGTGTAATCGCAAAGATGTCGTCGGCATAGTGAGTCACGTCATAAAGTTTAACGGCCGCACAATTCCCTGCAGTTCACGCCGTTGGCGCCTCAATTCAGTCCTCTGGCTCGCCCTACCCCCGTTCGCCCGTCGAGTAATCCTCGGCGTACTTTGGCGCTTGGGAATTAAGTAATATCTATTTTATCTTCGTACCTTTTTTTTATCTTCGCACCTTTTAGAAAAAAGGTGCCCAAAACCTTTTAGCCGAAACTGCGTTTCGGGGAACTTGACGATGTGAGAGTTTTTTGCGAGGGTTTGGTTGTCTGCGACAATGTTTCAAAATGAAATGAGCAACCTTCTGTAAGTAAACTTCCAAGATTGCTCCTTCCATTTTGCAGTATCCTCTCGGATACCACAATCCCTCGAAAACAAGCAATGACAAGTTGCAAGCAAACTCCCACCGCAACCACCATTTTAGCGTCCTCGCGGATCGAGAACTTCTCACCAACAACAGCCTGGTTCAGAAGTGTGCGAATATAATAATTTTAGCAAAAATTTCACAAAAAAAGCGCCACGATTACTCGTAGCGCCTTCAATATTTAGGTTTGACCTAATTAGTCAGCAAGTGATACTCGCTTGAATGCAAGAACCTTAGCCTCAGCATCAGCAGCCTTGATGATATCCTTAACAGGGGTCTTGCCATCGCCCATCTGATAGCCCTGCTCTTCGAGAGTGTTCTCTTTGAGGAACTTCTGAACACGACCCTTAGCGATATTCTCAATCATCTGCATATTGAGGTTTGCCTTCTTAGCCTCACCTACGGTCTTGATGATCTCGCGAGCCTGCTCTGCCTGCTC
>JAGBVQ010000127.1 GCA_017630245.1 Alistipes sp.
GTATGCCTAAACCCGAGGAGGTGCTCAAGGTTGGTGACCACGGTGTGGCGCTTTCACGCCTTGCGCCTGCCGGTAAGGTTGAGGTTGGCGGTGCGATCTATGAGGCTCGCTCGGTAGATGTATTTATCGATCATCGTTCAGATGTTGAGGTTGTCGGATTCGAGAACTTCACGGTAATAGTTAAGAAACTATAACCCCTTTCATTGAATTAACAAACTAAAACTTTTAAGATATGTTGGAAATTCTGCAAGCTAATTCGTGGATCATCGCTTTAGTAGCCTTCTTGGCGCTGGTGATGTTGTGGCTGATCTTCTATTTTATTCCTGTTGGAATGTGGTTTTCGGCATTGGTGTCGGGTGTTCACGTCAGCCTTATTCAGTTGGTTCTGATGCGTTGGCGTAAGGTGCCGCCTACAGTTATCGTATCGTCGATGATTGAGGGAACGAAGGCGGGTCTTAAGCTCAATCCTAATGAGTTAGAGGCTCACTATCTGGCCGGTGGTAACGTGGTGAACGTGGTTCACGCGCTCGTTTCGGCACAGAAGGCAAGCATTCTGCTTGATTTTAATATGGCTACAGCAATCGACCTCGCGGGTCGTGATGTATTTGAGGCTGTACAGATGTCGGTAAATCCTAAGGTTATCAATACTCCTCCCGTGGCAGCAGTTGCTAAGGATGGTATCCAGCTTATTGCTAAGGCTCGTGTTACGGTGAGAGCCAATATCAAGCAGTTGGTTGGTGGTGCCGGCGAGGAGACCGTACTGGCGCGTGTTGGTGAGGGTATCGTATCGTCTATCGGCTCGGCTGAGTCGCACAAGACCGTATTGGAGAATCCCGATTTTATCTCGCGTGTAGTGTTGGAGAAGGGCCTGGATGCGGGTACCGCATTTGAGATTCTCTCGATTGATATCGCAGATATTGACGTAGGTAAGAATATTGGTGCTCAGTTGCAGATGGACCAGGCAGATGCTGATAAGAATATCGCTCAGGCGAAGGCTGAGGAGCGTCGTGCAATGGCTGTGGCTCTCGAGCAGGAGAACCGTGCTAAGGCCGAGGAGGCTCGTGCAAAGGTTATCCTTGCCGAGGCTGAGGTGCCGATGGCTATGGCTGAGGCTTTCCGCAACGGAAACCTCGGTATTATGGATTACTACAAGATGAAGAACGTGATGGCTGATACTTCGATGCGTGAGTCGATCGCCAAGCCGAAGAAGTAGTAGACTTCGTTATAACTATCTAAAGAGAGGGGCTTAACTTTGGGTTGAGTCCCTCTCTTTTTGCTCGCGTTGGAAGATATTCGAGATATAGACCGTGAAGAGTGGCAGCATCAACATTCCGAACATAGGTAGCAGCACGGCAAGAGACTTGCCTATGGCGGTTATAGGGGTGATTGTCGATCCGACGGTTGTCATATTCATAAATGCCCACCAGATCGCATCTCCGAAGCTCGAAAGAGCTTGGTTTATGCCGAATTCGAAGTCGTAGAATATCAGCGCTGATATGTAGGTGAAGAGCAGCAGCGTGAGGGCATAGGCGGCAAATAGTTGCCGTATTCCATCTCTTATGATCCACTGTAGCAGAAGGTATAGCGCCAACAACATACGCAGAATTGGTATGGCTGTCAGCGTAAGCGACCACTCTCGTGAAGGGAGAGCCCCGAGCCAGTCGAAGAGGTTGAGATATGGCACCGAGAGGAGTAGAAAGAGGATGTTTCGCCACAAGAAGCGCCACCTCCTCTCTGCTGCGGATATGCGTAGTGCGAAATCGAGCAGGAAGATGACACAAATGGCGAGTTGCAGGTTCAGGTACCACGGCGAGAAGTGAGTTCGATCACCTCGCAGAATCTCGTAAGAGAGCGCTATGGGGAGCGCTATGGCTGCAATCAGAGTGGCGATGCCGACTGCGGTTGTGATTTTTTGGCTTGGGAGAGGGTGTGACATTTTGCGTTTTTTGTGGTGTCGGAGTCAAAACAGGTGCCATTTTGTGGTTTTTGCGTGGCCGAAAGTGAATAATTTTGAA
>JAGBVQ010000128.1 GCA_017630245.1 Alistipes sp.
TAATTTTTAATAAATTTATTTACAACTTTGCACTGTCAAAACGAAGCAACCGTCAAAGAGTCGTCGCAATGGCGAATTTCACCGTTTCGGGCGCTGAATCAAGACAAAAATACACATATTTTTTGAAACTACGAAATGTTAGCAACAAACTCAACACATAACGACGTTTGGCAGAACTGTCTCGACCTTATCCGTCAGCAGACCTCGCAAGAGGAGTTCGCCAAGTGGTTCCTTCCGATCAACCCTCTGGAGTTCAACGGAACCACACTGCGTTTGTGTGTACCCAATGCGAGTTATGTTAACGAAATCGAGAAGAACTATATGCAGATGATCCGTCCGATCATCGCGCAAGTATATGGTCCGCAAACCCGACTCTTCTATGCAATTCCCAAGCCAGAAGTTAGCGCGGCAGCTACTGCGGACACAACGGCAATACCCAAATTCAACACTCCCGACTCGACAAATATCAAAAACCCGTTTGTCATCCCGGGAATGCGCAAGATGGTTATCGACCCGCAGCTCAACCCTCACTATACCTTCGAGAACTTCATCGAGGGAGAGTGCAACCGCTTGGCTCGCTCGGCCGGTATGTCGATTGCCGTAAACCCCGGAAACGATACTCCGTTCAACCCCTTATATATCTATGGTAACTCGGGACTCGGCAAGACCCACGTCGCACAGGCGATTGGTCACGAGATTCGTCAGCGCCACCCGCACTTGCAGGTGCTCTACGTCTCGATGAACAAGTTCCAGGCGCAGTTCCAGACCGCAACCAAGAATGGCGAGATTCCTGACTTTATCCACTTCTACCAGATGATCGACGTGCTGATCATTGACGATATTCAGGAGTTGTCGGGTAAGCCCGGTACGCAGAATGCTTTCTTCAACATCTTCAACCACTTGCAGATGTCGGGCAAGCAGCTTATCCTCACTTCGGACAAGCCGCCCGTAGAGTTGAAGGATATCGAGCAGCGACTGCTAACCCGTTTCAAGTGGGGCCTGTCGGCTCAGATCAATATTCCCGATCACGAGACAAAGGTTAAGATCATCCGCGCAAAGGCCAAGCAGATTGGCGCAACCATCTCGGACGAGGTTATCAACTACTTGGCAGAGAACATCTCGGCGAACGTTCGTGAGATTGAGGGTGCGCTCTCGTCGCTGGTTGCAAATACTTCGTTCCTCGGTCGCAAGATCACCACTTCGTTGGCTAAGGAGGTGCTGAAGGTCTATGTCAAGCTGACCCAGAAGGAGATCACTATCGATCACATTATCAAGACCGTATGTGAGTACCTAAACCTCGATCTTGACCGCTTCAACTCGCCCGAGCGCACGCGAGATATCGCACAAGCACGCCAGATTGCAATGTATCTTGCCAAGCAGCACACCAAGGCTCCGCTCACATCGATCGGTTCGGCAATCGGAGGTCGTAACCACGCTACGGTACTCCACTCGTGCAAGGCCGTTTCAAACTTGATTGACACAGATAAGGTCTTCCGTCGTCAGGTAGAAGAGATTGAAAAGTTGGTTTTAGCGTAATCGCAAACCAACTTTTTTATGCCAAAATCTCGGACCAAGCAAAATTTCCGCCACACATACTCGGATTTGAAGATTTAATTCGTAACTTTGAGGTAAATTCCAACAAAGTTTATGGATCAACCCAAAATCGAGCGACTGCTGCGTCTAATGAAGATGCTGACGGCAAATGTGACCTACTCGGTGGACGATATCGCCGATAGGCTCGGTATGTCACGCCGCACAATCTATCGCTATATCGACACCTTCCGCGATGCGGGTTTCCTCATCAAGAAGAGCGGTGACTGCATCCGCTTAGATAAGGAATCTCCTCATTTTAAGGATATTTCACAGCTCGTGCACTTCACCGAGGAGGAGGCTGCAATCCTCAAGAGCGCAATCGAAAACATCGACGATACGAACCACCTGAAGCAAAATCTCAAGCGCAAACTCTACTCGGTATACGA
The DNA here is from genome assembly GCA_017630245.1 of Alistipes sp. Classification (GTDB taxonomy): domain Bacteria; phylum Bacteroidota; class Bacteroidia; order Bacteroidales; family Rikenellaceae; genus Alistipes. Next base: position 1,980 of record JAGBVQ010000128.1, read on the forward strand.
CAATAAAATCCTTGCCGACACGGTAGTCAAGGGCAAAAATGCGTCGAATGTACACTCGCTGCTCGATGCCATTGAGCAGAAGCGACAAGTTGTTCTCCACCGTTATCAATCCGGACACGGCGGACAGGTTAGCGACCGTAGGGTAGAGCCCTTCGCCTTTACGACCAACTATGTGCAGGTATGGTGCTTTGACCCAAAGAGCTCTTCATGCAAACTCTTCAAGACCTCTCGCATTGGCACCGTCGAGATTTTAGAAGATGAGTGGCAGTACGAATCGGCTCATAATGAGGCGTTTATCGATATTTTTAGAATGAATGGCACGGCTCGCACTCGCGTACAGTTGGAGTTAGGCTTGCTCTCCTACAACCTTCTTATTGAGGAGTATCCGCTCGCCGAGCGCGACATCAAACCTATCGACGAGAATCATTGGCTGTTGGACACTGAGGTGGCCTCGATGCACGGAGTAGGTCGTTTTGTCGCAGGACTGTTAGACGATATTCACATTATCGACTCGCCCGAGCTACAAGCGCATATCGACTCCTACCTGTGTAGATATTCGAAAAAGTAGGATATCGATATTGTTTTTTCGTTATAATTCCCTAACTTTGCGAAAATCGATAAACTCTACGGCTTATGAAGACTACTACCAGACGTTGTCTGCTGTCGTTGCTGGGGTTCTCGGCAGCACCGATTCTTACAGCCTGCTACGATATGCCCTATTATGACGAGTATCTTGATATGCCATTTGATGGTTTTAGCGGAAAGATTGTGGATGTCAACACCCAAGAGCCGATCCAGAATATCAAGGTTCACTTTACGGAGCAGATTGACAGCACCAAAGTCGTGGAGCATAGCGCATTAACCGATGCCGAGGGAAAGTTCTCGTTCGACCACCACTTCGAGGGTCAAATCACAGTATCACTCAGCGATATCGACGGTCAGGAGAATGGCTCTTACAAGGACACCGCTCTGGAAATCAACGACCTGAATAACGAAGATTGTATCTTCAAAATGTATCGTCAAAAGGAGAATAAATAGTCGTCACCCATCAACTCTGCGGAGCATACGACCTCGAAATATGGGTATTAAAATCGGATTACGCAAACGTCTTGCGTTGGAACTTTTCGCACGGGAATACAGCGATTTAGCCCACAAGCACGACCTGAAAGTCCTCTTTTGGGAGTGTACCCTGCGCTGCAATCTGCACTGCAAGCACTGCGGCAGCGACTGCCGCGCGGTTGCCGATGCGCCCGATATGTCTGCCGAAGTCTTCTTGAAAGCTGTTGATACAATCACGCCACACGTCACTCCGCACGATATTTTAGTTACACTCACAGGCGGAGAGGCTCTTTTGAGACCCGACCTCGAACATATAGGCACAGAGTTGAGCCATAGAGGCTATCGCTGGGGTATTGTGACCAACGGAATGTTGCTTGATGACGACAAACTGAAAAGCCTTATCGGAGCCGGATTGAGTTCCATAACCCTATCAATGGACGGCTTTGCCGAGTCACACAACGCCATACGTCGCCATCCACAAAGTTTTGACAGGGCAGTAACTGCTCTGCGTGCGATAACATCCACACCAAGACTAAACTACGATGTAGTAACCTGCGTAACACCCGAAAACTTCGCCCAACTCCCCAAGTTCAAGGAGTTCCTGATTGCGGAGGGATGCAGGGCGTGGCGCATCTTTACAATCTTTCCGGTCGGCCGCGCAGCCGATGATGATTCGCTACAACTATCACCGACACAATATCGTGAGCTGATGGAGTTTATCTCCCAAACACGAAAGGAGGGTCGCATCCGCCTCGCATACGCCTGTGAGGGATTCTTGGGCGGATACGAGGCAGAGGTACGCGACAACTTCTTTGGATGCATGGCAGGCATCGGCATTGCCGGCATACGCATCGACGGCTCTATATCGGGTTGTACAAGCATTCGCGCCCATTTCGACCAGGGAAACATCCACCACGATAATCTTTGGGAGGTCTGGAGCAGTCGTTTTGAGCGTTACCGCAATAGGGAGTGGTGTCGCAAGGGAGTTTGTGCCGAGTGTAAGGTATGGCGTTACTGCCACGGCAACGGAATGCACCTCTACAACGATAACGAGGAGCTACTACTCTGTAACTACAATCGCTTGAAATAGAGTACACAGCCTGCTTTCCCACCCAAAATTCACAAAAAAATCACTCTTTTTATAGA
>JAGBVQ010000014.1 GCA_017630245.1 Alistipes sp.
CCACCACCCTTTTCAGAGCAAATTATCGCTGAAAACGGTAGCCCATACCCTTAACCGTAACGATGTGTTCGTTACCGATTTTACGGCGCAGACGGCGGATATGAACATCTATTGTTCTGTCGCCAACAACCACCTCTTCGCCCCAAATCCGGGTATAAATTTCCTCTCGCGAGAAGAGTCTCTCCGGCTCGGAATAGAGCAGGTCAAACAGCGCAAATTCCTTGCGCGGAAGGATCGTTTCATTGCCATTGCAGACAACAGAATGACGCTCCCTGCAGATGTCGATATTAAGCTCTGAGACAGGATCTTCCACACGGCGCATCATAGCATTTACGCGGCTCTTCAGCAGACTCATCTTAATCGGTTTGGCGATGTAGTCATCCGCCCCGGCATCGAAGCCCGTGAGCTGGTTTTCGTCCTCGCCCAGAGCCGAGAGAAAAACAATGCGCGCATCGCTCACTTCGGGGAGCTGACGCAGAGCCCTGCAAGTCTGCACTCCATCCATTCGCGGCATCATCATATCGAGCAGGATCAGGTGGGGCCGACACTCGGCAGCAATCTGCAATGCCTCCACCCCATCTGCAGCGGTAAATATCTGGTAGCCCTCCTTCGAGAGATTATATCCGATAAACTCCAAAATATCGGGTTCGTCGTCAACCAAGAGTATTCGATGTGCCATATTTTACGTGCTTTTAGCGCGAAGATAGCAAAAATCAGAGAAAATATGGTGCGACATACGAGAAAATCGTTATCTTTGTCCGAAACTATACTTAATTAAGTATAGTGTAATCTTAAAATTTTAGAGAGATGTCTGCCCGAAAAACTACCTTGACAACTTCAGCTGCTGAGAATGCAGTGGTTGATGAGTTGCAACAAACCACTACCGCAACCGTTGCGGAGATGAACGAGAGTGAAAGTGAAGCTAAGAAGCCCCGTACACGCAAAAAGAGCGTTACCACTGAGGCTGTGGCTGAAGAGAAACCAAAGCGTACTCGCGCAAAGAAGAGCACTGCAAGCGAGCCGACTCCTGCGGAGGAGCCTGCTGTGAGTGTAGAGGAGAGTGTCGAAGTGACCGAGCCGGTCGTTGAGCCCGTTGCAGAAGAGGTCACCCCCGAAGCAGAGATGACAAGTGAGGCTGTTGCTGAGGTTGTTGAGAGTGTAGAGGCAGAGCGCCTTGTCGAGAGCTATGCCGGCCGCAGCAAGGAGGAGCTGGTAGAGACTCTGCAGAAGGTTTTGAGCGAGAACCCCGTTCAGGCAATTCGTCAGGATGTGGAGGCTATTAAGGTTGCATTCTACAAACTTCACCGCGCTGAGGTTGATGCTGCACGTCGTGCATTTGCCGAGGCTGAGGGCGAAGAGGCCGAGTTCATACCGCAGGTAGATGGTTGCGAGGTACGCTTCAAGGAGCTGCTCGCAGAGTACCGTCGCAATCGTGACGAGTACACCGCAAATCTGGACAAGGTTAAGGAGGATAACTATAAGGCTAAGTTGGAGATTATCGAGGCTCTGAAGGAGTTGGTTAATTCTGACGAGACCCTGCATACAACCTTCGCGAAGTTCCGCGAGTTGCAGCAGCGTTGGAAGGATACGGGTATCGTTCCGCAGCAGCACGTTAAGGATCTGTGGGAGACCTACAACCTGCACGTCGAGAACTTCTACAACTTTATCAAGATCAATAAGGAGCTGCGCGACCTCGATCTGAAGAAGAACTACGAGCAGAAGATCTCGCTCTGCGAGCAGGCTGAAGCTCTGGCCGATGAGGAGTCGATCGTCGAGTCGTTCCACAAGTTACAGAAGCTCCACGACGAGTGGCGCGAGACAGGCCCCGTAGCCAACGAATATAAAGAGGCTCTTTGGAGCCGCTTCAAGGAGGCATCAACCCGCGTCAATAAGCGCCATCAGGAGTACTTCGACAATATCAAGAACGAGCAGTTACATAACCTCGAGCGCAAGAGTGCTCTCTGCGAGAAGGTCGAGGCTATGACCGCTGAGCCCTGCACCACTCGCAAGGCGTGGAATAAGGCAAACGATATGCTCCTCGAGATCCAGAAGGAGTGGAAGAGCATCGGCTTCGCTCCGCGCAAGGAGAATGCTAAGGTATACGAGCGCTTCCGTGCTGCGTGCGATAAGTTCTTCGAGCTCAAGCGTGAGTTCTACGCAGAGGTCAAGGATGAGATGGAGGATAACCTGCGCCTTAAGACCGAGATCTGCGAGGCTGCCGAGGCCCTTCGCAACAGCGAGGAGTGGAAGAAGGCTACCGACGAGCTGATCGCCCTCCAGGCTAAGTGGAAAGAGGTTGGTGCCGTATCGCGTCGCCACGCAGATGCAATCTGGAAGCGTTTCCGCGCAGCTTGCGACGACTTCTTCGAGCGCAAGGCTAAGCACTTCGCTTCGATCGATGGCGAGTATGCCGAGAATCTGGCAAAGAAGACAGCCCTTTTGGCTGAGATGGTTGCTGCCGACGTCAAGGAGGGTGGATACGAGCTTATCAAGGAGTTCCAGCGCCGTTGGAGCGAGATTGGCTTCGTGCCCATCAAGGCTAAGGAGGCTCTCCAGAAGCAGTATAAGGAGGCCGTAGATAAGATGTTTGCCGTGGTGCGAGGCTCGGAGAGAGATCGTTCGATCAACAAGTTCAAGGAGAAGCTCTCGACGATGAAGAGCAATGGCGAGAAGCGCCTACGCTCGGAGCGTGAGCGTCTCTACAACAAGGTGCGCCAGCTGGAGCAGGATATCGCTCTGCTCGAGAACAACATCGGATTCTTCTCGAAGTCGAAGGGTGCCGAGGCTCTGATTGCCGACGTACAGCAGAAGATCGAGCGTGCAAAGCGTGAGTTGGCTGAGGCTATCGAGAAGGTAAAACTTATCGATGCAAATCAGGAGTAGAAATACTGACAAATAGACAATTGTTATATTAACCGTCTGCCTCGGTGGCAGCGCTAAAAAAGAAAACAACGACAAAGAGATGGATAAGAAATCTATTATCGGCATAGTCCTGACCTGTTTAATTTTCTTGGGATTTGCCTTTTACACCTCTAAACAGCAGAAAGAGTATCAAGAGAAACTTCGAGAGTACAACGCTTACGTAGCACAGCACACGCCGGCACAGACCGATTCAGAATCGGCCCTCGATTCGGCTATCACAACAAATCCGGAGGGCAGCGATGCCGCTTCGGCAGCGGAGCGTGAGCAGTTGCTCAACGTTGCTCGCTACGGAGCTACGCTTGCAGAGTTGCGTGGCGGCGAGGCGCAGAGCGTAACACTCGAGAATGACTACCTCAAGGTGGCTTTCTCTTCGCTCGGAGGTCAGATTACAGATGTGGTACTCAAGGAGTACACCCGCTACGCCCCGAAGGAGGAGCGCAACGAGCTGGTCAAGATGTTCGACCCCTCAACCGCCAACTTCGATATGTCGTTCTACATCAAGAATGGCACCAACAACGTAAAGGTCAACACTTCGGAGTATAACTTCGAAGTTCTGCCCATCGAGAAGAGCGAGCAGTGGCAGCGCCTTACAATGCGTCTGCCCGTGGGCGAAGGCGCATACTACGTCTATGAGTATACGCTCTACAACGAGGCTGATCCCAGCCGCGACTATCTGATCGACTTCAACGTTCGATTGGAGAATATGGAGCCTCTGATGGCTAAGCAGAGCACTATCGGCATCGATTGGAGCAACCGTTCGTATCAGAACGAGCGTGGCTTCAAGAACGAGAATATGTACACCACCATTGCTTACCGTCTTCCCGGCGATAGCTCGATCGAGGAGCTCGGTATGAGCGAGGAGGCGAAGAGCGATGAGGTATCGTCGTCGGTAAATTGGGTAGCCTTCAAGCAGCAGTTCTTCTCGTCGGCATTCATCGCACCCGAGAACCTCTCGTATGCAAAGATGGCATTCAACACCGCGAAGCCCGGCTCGGGTTACATCAAGGATTTCTCGGCAGAGATGACCGTACCCTACGATGCAGAGGTTGACGGCTACAACTTCTCGTTCTACTTCGGCCCGAACAAGTATGCAGTTCTGAAGAATATCGTTGATAATAATGGCGACAAGATTGCACTCGAGCGCCTTATCCCGCTGGGTTGGGGTATCTTCGGTTGGGTCAATCGCTGGTTTGTGATCCCCGTATTCGATTTCCTGCGCCAGTTCATCCCCTCGTTCGGTCTTATCATTCTGATCCTGGCTCTGTTGGTTCGTCTGATCATCTTCCCGCTCACCTATAAGAGCTACCTCTCGACTGCTAAGATTCGCGTAATCCAGCCCGAGATTGCGGCGCTGAACGAGAAGTATCCGCGTCAGGAGGATGCAATGAAGAAGCAGCAGGCGACGATGGAGCTCTACAAGAAGGCCGGAATCAACCCGATGGGTGGCTGTCTGCCGATGCTTATCCAGATGCCGGTGCTGATTGCGATGTTCCGCTTCTTCCCTGCCTCGATCGAGTTGCGTGGTCAGTCGTTCTTGTGGGCAGACGATCTCTCGTCATACGATAGCGTGCTGAATCTCCCCTTCAACATCCCCTTCTATGGCGATCACGTCAGCCTGTTCTGTCTGCTGATGGCTGTAGCGCTGTTCACCTTCTCGTACATCAACTACAACCAATCGTCGGCAAGTCAGCCTCAGATGGCGGGTATGAAGTTTATGATGGTCTATATGATGCCGCTTATGATGATCTTCTGGTTCAACGACTACTCAAGTGGTCTGAACTACTACTACTTCCTCTCGTCGCTTCTTTCGATGGCACAGACCTTCCTTATCCGCACGATGGTCGATGACAATAAGGTGCACGCGATGATTCAGGCCAATGCCAAGAAGAATACCAAGGGCAAGAAGTCGCGTTTCCAGCAGCGCTATGAGGAGCTTATGCGCCAGCAGGAGGAGCTTCAGAAGCAGCAGGCAAAGGCTAACCGCAAGTAATCCTACCTAAGGTGGCTTTTATAAATAAAATATCCAACGAGGAGGTCGCTGCGCTCGAGGCTGTGCGCTTCGACGGCAAGATCATTGTCGTCGAGAGCGAGGAGGCCCTCGAGAAGGCGTGTGCCGATCTTGCAGCCCATCCCGTATTGGGTTTCGATACCGAGACACGCCCGTCGTTCAAGGCGGGCGTGAGCAATCGGGTCTCGCTGCTACAGCTCTCGACCTATACTCGTTGCTACCTTATCCGATTGTGTCGCGTAAAGTTCTCGAACAAACTACTCAGCATTCTCCAGCGTAGCGATATCACAAAGATCGGAGCCGATGTCGCGGGCGATCTGCGCTCGCTCGGCAAGTTGCACACCTTCACGCCGCGTGGTTTTGTCGATCTGCAGTCGGAGGTGGGCAAGTTCGGTATCGAGGATAAGAGTTTGCGCAAGATGTCGGGCATTGTGCTCGGAAAGAGAGTATCGAAGGCTCAGCGGCTGAGTAATTGGGAGGCACAGACGCTCACCGACCAGCAGCAGATGTATGCCGCTACGGATGCGTGGGTCTGCCTAAAAATTTACGACAAACTCAGCGAGAGCAAGAGATAGCGACCAAGTCCCTATTCGGAAGAGTCTAAACACAAAAAGGGTGTCCCGCAGGACACCCTTTTTCAGATATATTATCTACCGTCTACTTGCTATCGGATATTGGGAAGCTCCAGACCGTAGCCGTTGCGCTTATCCATACCCTTCAACCAGAGGCTGAACAGCAGCGCCAGACCACCCAACGATGCGAACATCAACATCGGCAGTGTGTAGTTATAGGCAACACCCTCAACGCCTGCAGCAATCTGCTCGGCAACGCCCGGGTTACTCTTCTCCAGAGCCCAACCAATAAGCATAGGTGTACCGCTCAAACCGAAGTTCTGAACCCAGAAGATGAGCGAGTAGGCACTACCCAAGAAGCGCTTATCCATAATCTTGGGAATCGAGGGCCAGAGCGATGCAGGCACCAGCGAGAACGAGATTCCCAACATAATAATAGCGGTATATGCAACCAACTTATTGGGGAATGCGGGCAACACCACAGCGAATGTAAGGTGGCAGATAATCATCAGCAGTGAGCCGAGGATAAGCATCGTAGCACCCTTACCCTTCTTATCGAGGAACCAGCCCAGCAGCGGAGTGATGCAGGCAGCACCGATGGGGAACCAACGGAAGATGTCGGCAGCCGTAGTAGCCGAAACACCGAGGTTGCTCTGCAACATATTAGCTGCGAACTTCTGGAAGGGGAAGATTGCCGAGTAGTAGAGCACGCAGAGCATTGCCACAATCCAGAACAACTTGCTCTTGAAGATATTCACCACGTCCGAGAGTTTGAACTCCTCCTCCGCGTCGCCACCCTGCGAAGCCTCAGCGCCAAGCTGCTTGTCGAACTTGCGGTCCATAAAGCAGAAGATGGTAAAGCACAACAGACCGATCAGCAACAGAGCCGTACAGAATGCCACCGGCTTAACCACTGTGGGGTTGATTGCTCCGGCCAAGCGGGGCGAGATAGTAAAGATAAAGAACACGCCCACGCGCGCGAGAGCCATCTCCAAGCCCATAGCCAGAGCCATCTCCTTACCCTCGAACCACTTTGCCAGCGCCTTCGAAGCGGTGATACCTGCCATCTCGCAACCACAGCCGAAGATCATAAAGCCGAGCGATGCGAGCTTTGCACTACCGGGCATATCAACCCACCACGAGTTGAGCCAAGCCTCCAGGCCCGAGCCTGCAAACCAATCGCTCACGGCATAGAACTTAATGCAAGCACCGAGGAACATCAGCGAAGCCGACAACTCACCGGTAAAGCGGATACCCATCTTGTCGAGGATAATACCCGCAACAATCAGGAAGCCGAGCACATTGAGCAAGTACTCCGATCCCATAAACGAGCCGAACACATCGGGAGTCCAGCCGTGGGTCTTCTGGATAATCTCCTGCAAGGGAGAGATCACATCTACGAACATGTGAGCAAAGAGCATCATCAGTGCAATAAGCACCATCGCGCCCCAACGTGCCCACGCGTAGTCGTTGAGTTTCTTTTGGATAGTTTGAGTCATAATCTTTATTTATTAAGTTGTTGTTATATGTGTCACCCTCTTTTAGTCGTGCTTGGCATATTGGCGCAGCACCTCGTATGCCGCCTCGATACCGAGTTCTCCCGCCTTCGAGATGTCGAGGCAACCCTTGCGCGTATCCTTCATAAAGATCTGAATCAGACCTCGGTTGTAGTAGGCCTCGGCAAAGTAGGGATTCAGCTCAATGGCGCGTGTGTAGTCGTCATACGCCTCGGGCAATTCGCCCGAAATAGCGTGTAGATTTGCTCGGTTATAGTATGCAAAGGCAAAGTCGGGATAGAGCTTTATCGCCTTATTCAGGTCGGCAATTGCCTCGTCGTAATTGTATGTGCGAGTCGAGTTATTCTTCAGACGGCTCGCCGGATCGGAGTCGATGGTTATGCGCTGGTAGGAGTTGTCAATCGAGGAGATAAAGTCGATCATCTCCGCCTGTGTAGTCGAGCGGTTAAGGTAGAGGAAGGGGTTGGTTGGATTCTCCTCGATAGCCGCGCCGAAGGTATTGACCGCAGCTGTGTACTGCTTAACCAGAGCCTGCGAGATAGCGTATTCAAAGAGCGACTTCCACCTCTTCTCCGCCACATTCTGCTGCAGAGCCTTGGCCGCACGACGCTCGATTGCAACGAGTGAGTCTGCCGGCAGATTACTATCCTCACGCGAGAGTTTCAGCAGTGGATTCTCCATCGAGGCCACAAAGTCCGTTATACGCTGCGACTGGCGGTGCAGGGTCGGCAGAACTTTAGCAGCGCTATCCGGCGCAATAAGTGTAAAGCGGAAGAGAGGCAGCAGTGCCAAGTTATCGCCCGACTCCTCACGGCGTGTGGTTATGCGGTTGAAGTTACTACCCGAGAGTTTGCTATCGAACGAGAGCAGACGATCGAAACGGCGCGTCGTGTCGGCATATATCGAGTAGGTGCTATCGCTCAGGCGGTTTCTATACTCGGCAATCTTACGCTGGGCGATATCGCGGTCACGCTTACCTCCCTTCGCATCACGCAGAGCATAGCGCAGCGTAGAGCGGTTAAGGTAGGCGTTGGCAAAGTCGGGATAGAGTTCGATAGCCTTCGAGTAGTCCTCCACGGCACGCTCCAATTCACCCAACTGAGTATAGAGAATAGCTCGATTGTAGTAGACCAACACATTCTCGGGCGAGTAGAGAGCCACCTTATCGTAATCTTCCAACGCACGGTTGTAGTCGCCGATACGAGAGCGAAGAATTGCTCGGTTGAAGTATGTAAGAGAGTTGGTCGAATCGAGGGCAATAACCTTATCGAAGTCGCCCAGCGACTGCATAGGTCGGTTGGTTTCGGAGTAGACTATCGCTCGGTTAAAGAGCGAGGGGATATGCGTCGAGTCGTAGCGCACGGCCATATCAAAGTCGCGCTCGGCCTCTTCGTATCGCTTCTGCTGCATATAGAGCGCACCTCGACGGTTGTAACTGTCGGGGTTCTCGCGGTTGGTACGGATAGCCGTATCGAAATTCTCGTAGGCCTTCAACGTATCCTTCAGGTAGAGGTAGCAGACACCTCGATTAGCGTAGGCATCGGCAACCTTGCGCTCCTGGGCGATAAACTTATCAAAGTCGGCAATAGCCTCACTAAACTGCTGGTTCAGCAGACGGGTAACACCTCGGCTGTAGTAGGGATTGGGTAGGTCGGGGCGCAACTCGATAGCCTCCTTGAAATCCTTGAGAGCGTCGTCGTAGTTACCCATACGCGAGCGAGTGATGGCTCGGTAGGTGTAGGCGGTCGTAAATACGGGATTCTTCGAGATAGCTATCGTAAAATCTTCATCAGCGCCCAGCAGGTCGTTAAGGTTATACTTGGCAATACCGCGCAAGAAGTAGCCCTCGTAAGCCGTCTGGTCGAAACGCAACAGAGTATTGAGCGTGCGAATAGCCTCGTGGTAGTCGTTCTGCATCATCATCTGACGACCGAGCCAGAAGAAGTACTCCTTGTTGTATTGGGCACGCAGAGGCGCTCCGCACCATATCAGCACGAACACCGCAACCAAACTCAATACAAACTTTTTCATCTCCTTAATCTTCTAAACGCCCTAACCCGTAAAAAAATTTTATAGGTGATTGTGAATTTATTTGTGACAGTTAAAGGTTATAATTTTGAATTTTGAATTAACCCTCCTTTGGAGGCTTTTCCTCCTCGCGGCTCGGCATAGTGTGCAAGCACTCTCTGCACTCGCTCCGCATCGTCGGTTGTGAATTTTGAATTTTGAATTTTGAATTGTAAATCGAACCCCTACTCTTGCTCGTATCCAAATCGGCGCAGCTGACGCTCGCTATTGCGCCAATCGCCTCCAACCTTAACGAAGAGTTGGAGGAAGACCCTCTTGCCGAGGAACTTCTCTAGATCCTGACGAGCCTGCATACCCACCTTCTTGAGCATCTCGCCCTTATGGCCGATAACGATACCCTTCTGCGAGTCGCGTGTAACGTATATTGTTGCCGAAATGCGGTCGATAGCGGCCTCCTCCTTATAGGAGTCGATCTCAATCTCACAGCAATAGGGAATCTCCTTATCGTAGTTGAGCAGAATCTTCTCGCGGATAATCTCCGAGGCGAAGAAGCGCAGAGTCTTGTCGGTCAGCGTATCCTTCGGATAGTAGGGCTCGCCCTCAGGCAGACGCTCCAAAATCATATCAAAGATACCGCCAATATTGAAACCCTCGCGTGCCGATGCAGGAGCAATCATAGCCTCGGGCAGAATCTCGTGCCACTTGTCGACCAGAGCCTCCAGAGCCTCGGGGGTCGTGAGGTCGATCTTATTGATGACCACAATGGTCGGGATACCGCTGCGTGCAATGCGTGCCAAGACCTCGGCCGAGCGATCGCTCTGCTCGACGGTGTCGGTGACATAGAGAATCACATCGGCATCCTTCACAGCTCCATTCACGAACTTCATCATCGACTCCTGCAGCTTGTAGTTGGGCTTCAGAATACCCGGCGTATCGGAGTAGACAATCTGGAAATCCTCGCCATTGACGATTCCCATAATGCGGTGACGTGTGGTCTGCGCCTTGGAGGTGATAATCGACAATCGCTCGCCCACAAGAGCATTCATAAGGGTCGATTTTCCAACATTCGGATTACCGATAATATTTACAAATCCCGATTTATGCATATTTTTTAACTCTGTTATATCGGACAAATTTTTAGTTTCTGTTTTTGGGTAGGGAGGGGTTAGATCGAACTCTTTTCGCCACTCTGCATCAGGTACTCCTTGATAAAGGCGTCAATCTCACCATTCATTACAGCCTCGACATTTGAGGTCTGGTAGCCAGTACGATGATCCTTGACACGCCTATCGTCGAAGACATAGGAACGAATCTGCGAGCCCCACTCGATGCGCTTCTTTGTAGCCTCCAGAGCCTGTTGCGTCGCCATACGCTTCTCCAGCTCGCGCTGGTAGAGTTTCGAGCGGAGGATACGCATAGCATTCTCGCGGTTCATAAGCTGCGAACGGGTCTCGGTATTCTCGATGAGGAACTCCACCGGCTCACCCGTGTCGGCATCCTTGCCGTGGTAGCGCAGACGCACTCCCGTCTCGACCTTATTGACATTCTGTCCGCCGGCACCCGACGAGCGGTAGGTATCCCACTCGATATCGGCAGGATTGACCACGATCTCGATACTCTCATCCACTGCCGGAGAGACGAATACCGACACGAAAGTTGTTTGACGCTTATTATTGGCATTGAACGGCGAGAGGCGCACCATACGATGCACGCCATTCTCGCTCTTGAGATATCCGTAGGCAAAATCGCCCTCAAACTCGATAGTGCACGACTTCACGCCCACCTCATCACCGGCCTGATAGTCCAAGACCTTGACCTTATAGCCGTGAGCCTCACCCCAACGGGTATACATTCTGAGCAGCATATCGGCCCAATCCAGAGCCTCGGTTCCACCCGCTCCGGCATTGATATCCATAATTGCGCCGAGTTTATCCTCGTCACTGCGCAGCATATTACGCAGCTCGAGAGCCTCGATATGCTCCGCAGCAAGGGCGTAGAGAGAATCAAACTCCTGCTCGGTGCAGACTCCATCCTTCACAAACTCGGGCATCAGCTCGAGATCCTCAACCTCCTTGGCAATGCGCTCGTAATCCTCAATCCAACTCTTGATGGTTGCCACCTTCTGGAGTTGCTGGCGGGCACTATCGGGGTTATCCCAGAAGTTTGGCTCCTGAGTTCGCTCCTCCTCGTTTTGCAGGTCGATACGCTTTTGCGCAATATTCAGACAACGATATAGCTCATCAGCACGGTTGCGTGCATCCTTTATTTGGTCGTTCAGAACCATACTTCGCTACTCGATCTCCCAGTCGAAACCGTCCTTGCGATCCTTAACGCGAATACCGATAGCGGTCAACTCGTCACGAATCTTATCCGAGGTTGCCCAATCCTTATTAGCCTTAGCGGTCATACGCATCTCAAGGAGCATATTCACCAGCGGAGTAACCATATCTTTACCTCCGGCTGCCGCTGCCGACTTCTCGTCACGCAGACCAAGCACATCGAATACCCAGCGATTCACGGTTGCCTTCAGGCTCTCCAGATCCTCGGCAGTAATTGTCTGCTGACCCTCAACGAGCTGATTGAAGATGCGCACCCAATCGAACAGAGCCGAGATAACCATCGGCGAGTTCAAATCGTCAGCCATTGCATCCTCACAACGCTGCGCAAGTTCTGCGGGATTGACACTCGACTGAGCCGCGGGCTTAACCTTACCAAGAGCCTCGATACCCTTCATCAGACGATCCAGACCCTTCTCGGCCGCCTGCAACGCCTCGTTCGAGAAGTCGAGGGTCGAGCGGTAGTGAGCCTGCAGGATAAAGAAGCGGATAGTCATCGGCGTGTATGCCTGTGCCAACAGCTTGTGGTTACCCGTAAAGAGCTCCTCGAGGGTAATGAAGTTACCCAGCGATTTACCCATCTTCTGGCCATTGATGGTGATCATATTGTTGTGTACCCAATACTTTGCCGAGTCGTGACCTAGAGCCGAAGTCGACTGTGCAATCTCACACTCGTGGTGGGGGAACATCAGATCCATACCGCCTCCGTGGATATCGAAGCGCTCACCCAGGTACTTGGTACTCATTGCCGAGCACTCCATATGCCAACCGGGGAAACCATCGCTCCAAGGCGAGGGCCAACGCATAATATGCTCGGGCGCAGCCTTCTTCCAGAGGGCAAAGTCGTACGAGTGGCGCTTATCACCCTGTCCGTCGAGCTCGCGAGTATTGGTCACGATATCCTCAAGGTTTCGGCCCGAGAGTATGCCATAGCGATACTTTTCGTTATACTTCTCCACGTCGAAGTAGATCGAGCCATTCGACTCGTAGGCATAGCCCTCATCGAGGATGCGCTTAACGAATTCGATCTGCTCGATGATATGGCCCGAAGCGTGGGGCTCGATCGAGGGGGTCAGCACGCCGAGTTCGGCCATAGCGGCCTTGTAGCGCTCGGTGTAGTAGTGAGCAACCTCCATAGGCTCCAACTGCTCGAGGCGAGCCTTCTTTGCGATCTTATCCTCGCCCTCGTCGGCATCTTGCTCGAGGTGGCCTACATCGGTGATGTTGCGAACATAGCGCACCTTGAATCCCTCGGCCTTCAGATAGCGGAACAGAAGGTCGAAAGTAATCGAGGGGCGAGCGTGTCCCAAATGAGGATCGCCATAGACAGTAGGACCACATACGTACATACCGACGTGGGGCGCGTTGAGCGGCTCAAAAGCCTCCTTACGACGCGAAAGGGTATTGTATAAAACGAGTTTTGTTGTCATATTCCTTGCAAGAAATTTATAATTTCTCGCAAAGATACTGAAAACCCCGGAATTATCAACGATAACCGGCGATAAAAACACTCTGAAGAGAAAATAAACAGAGGCTACCCGACAAAATCGTCGAATAGCCTCTTGATCTTTAGATCCTTTTCACCCCTCTTTCGTCCCTCTTTCGTCCCACTTTAGCCCCTCTTTTGCCCCTCTTTTGCATCAAGAGCGGAGGTAGCCCATCAAATCCTCTTCCCCGACAGTTTTCCTATTGGCAGGGGGGGGGTGCAGGGCATCTTTAGCAGACAATCTGCTTCTCGAACTTGTAGCCCAAACGCTTGAGGGAGAGGGCGGCACCGATGCGGAAGAGTACGCGAGTGGTGCGAGCAAAGAGGTAGAATGCCTTGGTGGTCTGCGCCTCGGTATCTTCGCGGCGGATAAAGTTCATCGCCGTATGAGCACAGCTACGCATCATTCCCTCAATCTTCTCTGCCTCAGGACTTTCGAGCGGCAGACCGAGAATATCACGCACGATATGCTCGTCCATATCATCAAAACCTCGCTCGCCGTGCAGCGTCTCGTAAGGCTCCGAAGCATAACGCTCCCAATCGGCATCCCACCACTGCGCCACAGCCATACCGACATAGCCGGCCCAGGCGATTGCAGCTGCAGGGAAGGTGTTAATCTGGCTCACCGAGTCGGCCATATACGAGGGTGCATACTCCTTCCAGCGCTCCTCGATATCCTCCGATGCGAGCAGTGTACCCTCGAGCATCTTATGCGATGTACAGAGTTTGAGCAGTTCGATTTGCAGATTCTGCTCAAAGGTGTCGAAATATTCTATCTGTTCTTTTTCCATAGTTCTCTATTTTGCGGCTGCAAAGATAGAAAAAATTCCACTTCGGCCACAATCTTACCGTTTACTACCCTACTGCACCACAGCTTCAGCCTCCGGAGCAGGCGCCACTGCCGGCTCTGCAACATACTTAGGCTGAGCCAATTCCGTAAGTTTTATATCCTCGCGGGTGATGTAGGCTTTGGGGAAATTAGGCGTAATGCGACCCAGGAGCACAATCGCCTCCTCTGAGGTTACACAGCCACCAACCAACACCTTAAAGTAGGGATTTTCATAATCCATATAGCTACGCACATCGGGATAGAGTGCGTTGAAATTCATAATCGCCGCCTCGGCATTTGCACGAGCCGAGCTTCCGTTATCAAAGAAGATAACGATACGGAAGCCCTTGACCGTCG
>JAGBVQ010000129.1 GCA_017630245.1 Alistipes sp.
ATCCCTCTCGTGCTTAAAATCCCTCCAAACCTCCCTTTGTTAAGGGAGGCTTATTGTCGGGTGTGGTGTGCGTCACTTGACTTTGCCCCCGCGGCGAGCGGAAGGGATGGGCGTCACGAAGCGAACTTCAGTTCGCGTAGTAGCCAATTCCTCCCTTGCAAAATCCTTTTTGCGAAGAGAGAGGGATAAATCCCCCTCGTACTTAAAATCCCTCCAAACCTCCCTTTGTTAAGGGAGGCTTATTGCCTGGCTTTGCAACCTCGATTCGACTTTTCCCCCGCGGCGAGCGGAAGGGAACCGACGCTGCGGAGCGAGTGCAGAGGGTAAACTTGATTTTGTCTCTCCACTCCAACAAGTAGCGACCCACCACCACCCAAGTAAATCGGCGAATGATTCCGTTATTTGGAATATTTTTTTAACTTTGTCCCTAAATAGTATGTAAGTAATGAAAAAGATACTCTTGTTTTTATCTCTTGTTTGCGCACTGAGCTCAAGCGTGAGCGTTATGGCACAGAGAGTCTATCGTTCGGAGTTCGTAACCTATGACACTCGCGAGGATGCGCGCGCACGCAAGCGCCCCGAGAGCCTAAATTTCCGCACGATAGCGCCCACATTCGATAGCGAAAAGGATGGCGTAAAGATATACACCCAAAAGTTTGAGGTCCCCGCATCGTGGAACGACTACAACGCCTATCTTCACCTTGAGAATGTGCAGTCGGCCTATCTGCTTATGCTCAACGGCGAGGTTGTTGCCGAGGTCGAGGATGACCGCACGCCTGCAGATTTTATGGTGTCGCCGTGGCTGCGTCAGGGCGAAAACACACTGATTATCGCCCTCTATCAGAGCAACTATGCAGCTATCCAGCAGCAGGATGAGCATCCCGCCCGCAAGATCTTCTCGGGATCGCACCTCTTCGCGCAGCGCAAGCTCCACATCTTCGACTTCTCGGCAGAGATCGTTCCGAACAGCACACGCGAATATGGCATTCTCGAGCTGGACGTTATCGCCCAAAATAACTTCAACTATGAGGAGACCATCGCTATCGGATATGACATCTATGGTCCTGATGGTAAACTAATTGAGTACACCGTGCGCGAGCTAACCATCCCCGGTCACTCGTGCGATACGCTCCGCATCCGTGCCGACATCTACCACTCCTACAACTACAAGTGGGGCGGCAACAAGGGTCAGGCTCCACTCTACTCGCTGATGCTCTACACCAAGCGCAACGGAATGATCTACGAATACATACCCTTCAAGCGAGGCTTCGGTCGCACGGAGTATGCCGACGGAAAGATCATCCGCTTTGATAAGCCCGTAAACCTTATCCGCCGCCGCTACTGCTCGGCCGCAACCGAAAGCACAACCGCAACCGAGATTGCCGAGCTTAAGCGTGAGGGTGCCAATACGTTAGTCGTGGACTATCCCCAACCGGCGTGGTTTTACTCGCTCTGTGATAAGATGGGTATGTATGTTATCGATCGTGCAAATATCAACGCACCGAAGGCCTCGACCGAGCGAGTGGTTGGTGGCACACCCTCAAACGACCCGACCCTCTGCGAGGAGTATATCAACCGCGTGAAAGCTATGTACTTCCGCTCACGCAACCACTCCTGCATCATCGGCTTTATGCTCGGTGGCAGGGCGGGCAACGGCTACAATATGTACAAGGCATACGAGTATCTCACCTCCGTCGAGGCTCGCCGCCCCATAATCTATGAGGCTGCCGAGGGAGAGTGGAATAACGATAGCCTCGAAATGACAAGATAGGAGATGAACATCGATCTTATAGTTGTCGGTAAGACCGATATGCGCGAGGTGGAGAGTTTGGTGACGATGTACACCAAACGCATCAACTTCTACTGCAAATTCTCGATCATAACCCTGCCCGACGTCAAGAATACCAAGAGTCTCTCGATCAAGCAACAACGCACGGCCGAGGGAGAGGCTATCCTGCGCCAAATCACTGATGGCGACTATGTTATGTTGCTCGACGAGAAGGGCGAAGAGTTCCGCTCGATTGACTTTGCGCAGTGGCTCCAGAAACGTCTTAATAGCGGAATCCGCCGCCTGGTGCTGGTTATCGGCGGTCCTTATGGTTTCTCAGAGGATGTCTATGCCCGCGCCAATGGCAAGCTCTCGCTATCGAAGATGACCTTCTCGCACCAGATTGTGCGTGCCATCTTCACCGAGCAGCTCTATCGCGCCTTCGCAATCCTCAATAACGAACCCTACCACCACGAATAACCCAAACAATGGAGAAGGCTCACCTGCAAATAGCTATCGTAACGCCCAACGTGCTGATGAATCTCGGACTGAAGAGTATCCTCGAGCGCATTGTGCCCATTGCCGAGGTCTATACCTTTGCCTCTATCGATGAGATGGACTCCTCGGAGGAGAGCTTCTATCACTACTTCGTATCGGCGCAGATATTTCTCGAGAATAATGCGCTCTTTCTCAAGGGAGGGCGTAAACCCATCGTGCTGACCGACTCCAAGGCTCCTATCGCAAGTCTTGCGGGCGTGCCACAACTTAATATCAACCAGCCCGAGGATGCGCTTGTGAAAGATATCCTGCGCTTGCACCACGGGGCTCACCCCGACGGTATGCACGGACACCACGCACACGGCGAATCGCACCCTCACCACCCTATGCATTCAGAGCTGAAATCGACACAGATGCCACCCCACGCAATGATGTCGCAGCGTAGCGATGAACTGCTCTCCACGCGCGAGATAGAGGTGCTTACACTTATTGTTAAAGGTTTGTTAAACAAGGAGATAGCCGACCGCCTTAACATCGGTCTTACAACCGTTATATCCCACCGCCGCAACATTGTCGAAAAGCTCGGAATGCGTTCGGTGTCGGCACTAACTATCTATGCCGTAATGCGCGGCTACATCAACATAAACGAGATTTAGCAACCTCGATTTGGTGTCCCAAATTCCAAGATTATACATATAATCACGCAGCTCGCTGCGCGTAGCCAATCGGCAATAGAGATAGTGACCGGGGAGCCTACGCCACAACTGAAAGTGGCGCTGATCGGTCGTGCTATGCTCCAGGTAGATAACGCCCTCCTCACACCTGTCGAACAATCCCCAAAGGCTACTCTCTGACGGGCATTGCGAATCGCTCGGATGGAATAGATATAATTCAGCCGGCTCAAGATTCTCAAAGCGCTCCACCAAAGTTTCTGTAGCTGCCATTTGGAGGTCTCTCATAGCATTCTGCGAGTTGAAATAGGTGTTTCTGTGTCGATTTTTAGCGTTAATTTCCGCTAGGTTTTCAGCTCAAATTTATTCAAAAACCCTTAGAACACCAAATACTTTTTGGCCATTTGGGCCACCAAAACCGAAATGCGACGGAATCTTCTACAAGTAGGACTTTTTAGAATATTTTCATCCCGAAATTATGCACGATTTGAAGGGCACTTTCGCGCAAGATAAAACTTGCTTCTCTTGATTTTTGCGTAGAGTGGGGCAGGTTTTGTGCAAAGCGAAACTAAAAGGCAAGGGATCGTACGTCACGTACAGCATAAAAAAAGCCCCCCTTTGTCAAAGGGAGGGGATAGGTAACACACAAACTGCGGCTACATAAGCAATAGGAGAATGTGCTTAACTTACGACACGAGCCTACAGTTCCAATGTGCCGTTCCGGTTGGCTGCGCCTCAGGGC
Source organism: Alistipes sp. (assembly GCA_017630245.1). Classification (GTDB taxonomy): domain Bacteria; phylum Bacteroidota; class Bacteroidia; order Bacteroidales; family Rikenellaceae; genus Alistipes. Next base: position 3,680 of record JAGBVQ010000129.1, read on the forward strand.
TATATATATAAATATAGGTATACCCTATATGCGCTCAGCTCGCCCACTTTGCCGAGGTGTGAAGGAGGAAGACCGAAGGTCAAAGGAGGGGATAGGTAACACACAAACTGCGGCTACATAAGCAATAGGAGAATGTGAGCTTAACTTGCCGAGGATTGCTTACGCAATCTATTCTCGGCTTCGGCCGGTGGCGGCTCGGCAAAATGAGCAAGCTCCCTCTGCACTCGCCTGCTGCGGCCGTCCTCTGTTTCACAGAGCAGTTAAACTCACTTGCTCCAATAATAATACTATTTCCCACAGGAAATAGCAGCCACCTCTTCAAGAAGAAGTCGAATCTTCGATCTCTCAATTTTTTATTTGCACAGGAATTGTACTGTGC
>JAGBVQ010000130.1 GCA_017630245.1 Alistipes sp.
GAGCACCTCGATATCACGGCTCTTCATCTTGCCGATCGACATATCGCACTCGAAATCGACGAATACGGGCTCGATGGGAGCCACCTCTGTCGACTGAATCTCGGTGATGAAGTCGCTCTTTGCGTCGCGGTTAGTTGCAATCGGGGTGATTGCCGGCTTGTCGATCTTCTTCTGGTTTTTATCCTCGCCCTGGAGCTTGTAGAGAATCGCATAGTTATCCTCGCCGAGGTACTTGTTAGCCCATGCTACAATATCCTCTTTGGTGATGCTGCTCATCTTGTCGAGGTGGTTTACCTGATCGGCCCAATCAAGACCGTTGATAAAGTTGCTAACATACTGATATGCACGGCCATTGTTGCTGTCGAGCTCCTGCATCTCGTCGCGCTTGAAGTTCGAAATTGTCGATGCAATGAGCTCCTCGTCGAACTCGCCACGGCGCAACTTTGCAACCTCTGCAAGGAGCAGGTCGCGAACCTCCTGGAGGGTCTGACCCTCCTTGGGAGCACCACCCAAAACGAGGCTTCCCAGATCGGCGTCAAGCATTGTCGATGCGAAGCCGTAGAGGACCTTCTGCTGCTGCACGAGATCGGTGTCGATAAGACCACACTTGTCGTTGTTGAGGATATCGCCTACAATCTGGTGAATGTGTGCATCCTCACACGACATACCACCACCTGTGCGCCATCCCAGATAGAGGAACTCGGCATCGTTGCCATAGACCTCCTTAACCTTCGGAGAGGTGATAGGCTCTGCCTCGGGGAACGAGAATTTGGGCAGCTCGGGATTGGGCTCGAGCGAGCCGAAGTACTTGTCGATGATGGCGATAGTCTTCTCGGGGTCGAAATCACCCGACATACAGATCGCCATATTGTTGGGAACGTAGTAGGTCTTGTAGAACTTCTTGATGTTGGTAATCGAGGGGTTCTTCAGGTGCTCCTGTGTTCCGAGTACCGAGTGCTGACCGCTCGGGTGGTTGGGGTGGAGTAACTCGAGAATGCCGTAGTAGGCCTTGTTGCCATCGCGTGTGAGCGACATATTGTACTCCTCGTAAACGGTCTCAAGCTCGGTGTGGAAGCCGCGAATTACGTTGTTGGCGAAGCGGTCCGACTGAATCTTTGCCCAATTCTCCACCTGATTCGAGGGGATATCCTCGGTGTAGACAGTCTCGTCAAACGAGGTCCAGGCGTTGGTGCCCGATGCTCCGATTGCCGACATCAGCTTATCGTACTCGTTGGGGATTGCATACTTCGATGCCTCCTGCGAAACGCTGTCGATCTGGGCATAGATCTCCTTGCGCTTAGCGGGATCCTCGGTGTTGCGGTAGAGCTCAAAGAGGGCCTCGATCTTCTCGAGCAGCGGAGCCTCGGCGGCGTAGTCCGAAGTACCGAACTTCTCGGTTCCCTTAAACATCAGATGCTCAAAGTAGTGCGCCAAACCTGTCGTCTCGGCGGGGTCGTTCTTCGCACCAACCTTTACGGCGATGTAGGTCTGGATGCGCGGAGTCTCCTTGTTAACGGTCATATAGACCTTCAATCCGTTATCGAGCGTGTAGATTCGGGTCTTGAGCGGGTCGCCTGCAACCTTCTCATAGTGGTAATCCGAACACGCAGTGGCGCAGAGTGCTACGACAATCGCCACGATGGTCAAAAACCTTTTCATCTTTTGTTTATGTTAAGTTTGTGTATTTCTGTATGCAAAGGTAATAAAATCCCCCCCCCGCCAAATTTTTCTAGAAAAAAACGAAGAATCGGATAGAATATTGCCCGAAATGAGCTCTATTTGAAGAAAATATCGCGGCAGATGTAGATAAGCATACCGCTGGCAGCCATCAATTTGACTCCCGTACCTACGATGAATGAGAGAAATGAGCCGAGACCCACCTTGATTGCGCGGTTCAGGTCGTTGCGGTGACTCTTCAGCTCGCCGATAACGGCACCGAAAAATGGACCTGCGATGATACCTAACGGTCCGAGGAAGAAGCCGCAGATGGCGCCGATAGTGGCACCGATAGTGGCGGGGCGGCTACCGCCAAAGATTTTGGTCATATAGGCCGGCAGAAAGTAGTCGAGTACAGAGACTATTGCCACGATTACCAACCAAGTCCAGATGTGCGTAGAGGAGAGGGTAGACCCCTCGCGGGCAAATGCGCAGAGCAGGCCGCCGAAACTCAACACCACACCGGGAAGTATCGGCACGATACAGCCGGCAGCACCGATGACTGCCAGCAGAATAGCTGCTATTGCCAAAAAGATCTCCACGGTTTTGCGGAGTTTTATTTTACCAACTTATTTGTTGCTGTGTCAGGGAAGATAACCCACGGTTTGAAGCTCTTAGCCTCCTCGAAGTCGAGCAGAGCATACGATACGAGTATCACGATATCGCCCTCCGAAGCCTTATGTGCTGCAGCTCCGTTCAGGCAGATTACGCCACTGCCCCTCTCACCTTTTATAATATATGTCTCCAGACGCTCGCCGTTTGTTACGTTCAGCACCTGAACCTTCTCTCCTTCGATCATATTGGCTGCCTCGAGCAGTGCCTCATCGACAGTGATGCTGCCTACATAGTGGAGGTTTGCCTGCGTAACTGTTACGCGGTGGATTTTCGATTTGAGAACTTCGATTTTCATCGTCTATTTAAGTTTGATGTTGTCAATAAGTCTTACATTGCCGGCCTGTACAGCTACGCATCCCTGTACTCGCTCGGATTCGTTCCACGAGCCGATCTGCTGCATCGAGCGTGCATCTACAGCCTGGAAGTATATAACTTTCAAATAACTATTCTTGTTAATCTCGGCCTCGACCCACTCGGTAAGCTCGGCGGGCGAAAGCTGGCCGACCTTCTTGGTTGCAGCGTGCAGTACCTCGTAGATGTGGGGTGCGGCAGCGCGGTGCTCTGCATCGAGCAGTGCGTTACGCGATGAGAGGGCCAATCCATCCTCACCGCGAACAATCGGGCACTCAACGATCTCGACCGAGAGCGAGAGTTGCTCGACCATCGCCTTGATAACGGCAATCTGCTGGAAATCCTTCTCGCCGAAGTAGGCTTTGTCGGGCTGTACAAGGTCGAACAGACGGCTTACAACCTGCGCCACGCCATTGAAGTGACCCGGGCGGGTTGCACCCTCCATAACCTTGTCAATCTGGCCAAAATCGAACTGACGAGTATCGGGCTCGGGGTAGACCTCCTCGACCGAGGGCATAAATACCACATCCACGCCTGCTGCCTCGAGCATCGCTGCATCGGCCTCAGGGGTGCGGGGGTAGTGCTTCAGATCGTTCTTGTCGTTGAACTGCGTGGGGTTCAC
>JAGBVQ010000131.1 GCA_017630245.1 Alistipes sp.
AAATTCGAAGCCCTATGTACGAATATATCCAAGGCACTGTAGCCGAACTCGCTCCTGCATACGCCGTGATTGATGCGGCAGGCGTGGGCTATATGCTCAATATCTCGTTGCAGACCTACTCCGAAATTGAGGGGGCTGCATCGGCCAAACTCTATACCCACTACATCGTGCGTGAGGATGCGCAGCTGCTCTACGGCTTCGCCACCAAGCGCGAGAGGGAGCTCTTCCGTCTGCTTATCAGCGTCTCGGGCGTGGATGGCAATACGGCACGTATGATACTGTCGACCTACTCGACATCCGAGTTGCAGAACATTATCTCGACAGGTAATGCCGTGCTGCTCAAGAATGTAAAGGGTCTGGGTCTGAAGACGGCACAGAAGATTCTGGTGGAGCTCAACGGCAAGATGCTCGACCTGAGCGATGTGGAGCAGGGCGTTGCAGCTGTTGGTGGTGGCTCGGAGGTTTACGATGAGGCGCTGGCTGCGCTGGTGATGCTCGGATTTGCTAAGGCCGCATCGGAAAAGACTCTGCGCCAGATAATTAAGGAGTCGCCCACGATCTCGGTAGAGGATGCCGTGCGCGATGCGTTGAAGAGATTGTAGTCGATTTTGGAGCGATTTTAGCGATTTTGCCCCAAAAATTCGATAATCTGCAATAAAATGCGTAACTTTGTACGTTATATGTAGTTGAAAGGGTAGACCGGTCGGGATAAAACGAGAAATGATTAAAAAATTAGCCATACTTGCTTTGGTAGTTCTTCTGTTTGCGGGTTGCAAGCAGGAGGATACTGTTTTGACCAAGCAGCAGGATTCGACCGTGCGCTATCTCGAGTCGAGCCACAACCCCCGACTCATCTCGGAGAAGGCTGCGGCCGAGAGCCTCGAGGAGTTCCCGCACTACTACACCAACTACGGCAATCTGGCGTGGCGATACATCGCAACCACCTACGAGGCGGGTCGTGAGTCGTGGACCGAGGCCGATGGAAACGATGTGGTGGAGATCTCGTTCGACGCCTACGTCTTCAACTTTACAACCCCGAGCCCGACGAATCTCTTTTGGTCGAACCGCCAAAGTTCGATTGATAGATTTGTTCAGGGAAATAAGTACTTTGATCCGCAATATTGGAGTACCGACCCCTACGTTATCCGCCTCGATAGCGAGGATGGAATGCCGGGCTTGCGCCGTGCGCTTGTCGGCTGCCGCGAGGGTGATACGGTGGAGATATATTTGACCTACGAGGCCGCCTATGGCGACCAGATTATTGGCGTAGTGCCCAAGCAGTCGGCTCTGGCGTGGTATCTGACTGTCGAGAAAGTTACGAAAAAGTAGTTTTTGTATGAGATATTTTACACAAATCATAAGCTTTGTTGCGATGGCGTTGCTCTCACTCAGCGCCTGCACCAAGGTACAGGTAGAGAAGTTTAACGATCTGGAGAATCGTTCGCTCAAGGCGTGGATGTTGAAGAACAGACCCGACCTTGTCGAGAACTTCCAGGAGGATGGCAACTATTACGTCGAGATCCTCGAGGCGGGAGCGGCCGATAGTATGGCTATTCACGATGTGGTTGCCGACAAGAAGAGCGATGGTTGCTGGCTCTTCTTCGACCTTACAGGCCGCAGTCTGCAGGGCGATGTGTGTATGACCCGCAACGAGTTGATTGCTCGTCAGCAGGGCTCCTTCTCGCGCTCGACTCACTATGTGCCTTACCTCCGATATATGGGCGAGAAGAATCTCTCGCTGCTCGAGGGTAGCTATTTGGCGATGAAGAATGTGCTGACATTGGGCGCAGAGTATGCTGAAGCGAACGGATTGAAGCAGGAGTTCACTATGCGATGTGGTACCAAGGTGCGCCTATACCTCCCCTCAGCGTTGATTAGCGGCGAGGCAGGTGTTACCGAGACAGGTGGCTATGAGGGTCAGTATAGTCTGGATGGCAACAAGCCGATGATTATGGAACTCGAGATTGTCAACCGCGTGAACAACCCGTTGGCATACGAGGCCGAGTTGGTTGAGGGCTTCGGCGAGGGCAATGGCGGAGTGGAGCCTGTGAAGAAAAAGGAGGATGGCAAGAAGGAGAAGTCGGCTGTTGAGGCTCTGCGTCGTTCGCTTTCGCAGCACCAGAGTTCGGATGCTGCGCAGACCACAAAGGCGTGGCGTCACGCGCAGGATACTATCCCCGGAATTATCCTCAATAATTCGTATATCCCCGACCCCGAGCGCCCCTTCAATTTTGCCTTCCGTTTCGCAAAGTTGAAGACCGATTTGGAGGTTAAATATGCAGATAATAAGCCCTACACCGATACCGACATCTACAAGAATGGTCCCAACGCTATCGATAAGCTTATTGATGAAGCGCTTGTTAAGCGTTTTGGTCAGGGATCTACTGATGGTGCAAAGGTGGGTAATGATGCGGCACGCATCTGGTATATCGGCCGATTCCTCGATGGTTTTATCTTCGATACCAATATCGACGAGGTGAAGCAGATTATCTACGGCAAGGTTGATGATAAGGGTACGCACCTCAGCTACTCGGCAGCAACCGATAAGGATGATTATATCACGGCGTGGTACTATGCTATCCCGGAGTTGCGCTATAACAGCTGGGCGACAATCGTTACAACTTCGAGTTTTGCCTATGGTGTGACGGGTCAGTCGGGTAGCTCGACAACCTCGACTTCGACCGATATGTCTGCCTACTATGACTATATGAATTATATGAACTACTATAACTATTATAATACCTACTACGGCAATGGTTATTATAATAACTACTATATGAACTATTACAACTATGCGAATATGTATGGTTCGCCAACGATTGATACATCGAATGCAGTGACTAAGACGACCGTATCGACCGAGATTCTGCCCTACACACCCCTCATCTTCCAGATCTTTATCGAGAAGAAATCGACGGATGTGAGCGATATAATATAGTAGGCGTCGGATTGGAGATTTATAAATGAAGATAAAATGAGATTAAAGAATCTATTGACAGCCTCCGTGCTGTCAATTTTTTTAGTAGCCTGCCACAGCGCGGAGTATGACCTCTGCATCTATGGCGGAACTTCGGCAGGTGTTGT
>JAGBVQ010000132.1 GCA_017630245.1 Alistipes sp.
CAGTCGCGCCTGCTGCACCTCCGAGAACATCTGTGTATTAAATCCGCCAGCCTTATATCCCTTCGACACCGAGGCGTAGAGCGAATTTCGCGCATCGAAACGCACCGTAGCGGTGACCTTCGGCAGAATCTCAAAGAACGAGTTATAGAGTCGATCTCCAAAGTTGTCGGGCGAGATTGGTGCAACACCGAACTTTCCCTGCGCATCGCTCGCACAGCGGTAGTCGAGTCTTGCTCGCTCATAATCAAATCTCAAGCCTGCAGTCAGCAGGAATTTGCCGAGTTCGAGGCTCGATTCGTGGTAGGCCGCCACACCCCAAGTAGGCATATCGAAGCGTGAATCGAAGAGCAACTCCTCATTATCGAAAACAAGGTCCACACCCGAATAACCCGAGGCATTCTTTATGATCAACTCCTCGATTCCCGTTCTTCTAAACTCCACCGGAGCGTGCATATCGCAATGCTTGAAGAAGGCAAAAGCACCGCAGAGCCAACTATACTTTCCGTGAGCCCCATCCTTCGAGCGGAGAACCAACTCTTGGGTTGCAGTATGCTCCTCGCGCGCCTGAATAAGAGTAAAGTATGAGAGAGGTGTAAAATCCTGATCGAGAGTCATCTTATCGTCGTGGTAGCGGTAGCTTGTGATGCTCTGCAACGAGAATTTCGGAGCATCATATCTCACCGTCACTCCATCGCTCACCTCCATTCTCTCATATCCGCAAGGGTCATTATAACGAATCTCACCGTTGGCAATAATCGGCTTGCCCTGCGCATCCACAATATCCTCACCCGCATAGGCGTAGGGATATCCACCCTGCTCGGTCAGCGAGAAGGCAAGCGTATTCTCGACCTTCACCTTATCGCCCCTCCACGCCAACTTAAAGCGGCCACCACCCTGCTGCTCCGTATCACAATTCCTGCCCGTATGGAGATTCTCGAAGAAGCCATCGGTGCGGGTATAATAAGCCGACACAGCAGTCGCCAGATTGGGCAAAATCTTCTGATAGACCGAAGCACGAGCCTTCAACGTATTACCCGAGCCATACTCCACGCCAAGCTTAACTCCCTGATAATTAAAAGGCGACAATGTATAGACATTAACCACGCCACCCATCGTATTACGGCCATAAAGCGTCGATTGAGGTCCTCGCAAAATCTCAATGCGCTCAACGTCTACCATCTCAAAATCGTAGCCCTCCTTGGTCATTACCGGCACATTATCGACATTCATTCCCACCACCGGCTGGTCGATACGCGCACCCAAGCCTCGAACATAGACCGAGGAGGTCATCCTCGAGCCATAGTCGGGAATATAGAAGTTGGGGACCAGCTCCGAAGCATCCTTCAGCGCAGAGATGTTATTTCGCTCCACCATCAAGGCGTCTATCAGCGTAGCTGCGATAGGTTTACCACGCAGGGTTGTTCCCTGCTTAATGGAGGTCACCTCAACCGAGCCGATATGAAGAAGCGTGTCGAGCTCCTCAATCGGGGGCTCGGCAGCCACCACCCGCAATGCAGGCAGCAGCAATGCTATAATCAAAAGAGTCTTTCTCATCTTACGGTGCAAAGTAACATCATTTTTAGGCTCCGTGCAATCCTCATTTATAAGGAATTCTAAGGGGCTCTTTCAATTCACCTTGATCTCTCTGAAATAATTTTGAATTTTGAATTTTGAATTCACTTTGTTATCTTTGTGCCATAGTGTGCAAAGATTGCAAACAAAAACAACAGATAATACACTAATAACAGTTACTTAACACAGTATTACAACTATGATTTATTCACACGAAGTGCAACAAATGTGTTGCGTAAAGAAGGGTGCAAATCATCCTTCGGCTCCGATTCCTGAGGAGGGTAAGTGGGTTAGAGCTAAAGAGGTTACCGACATTTCGGGTCTTACTCACGGTGTGGGTTGGTGTGCTCCCCAGCAGGGTGCTTGCAAGCTCACTCTCAACGTTAAGAATGGTGTAATCGAGGAGGCTCTGGTTGAGACTCTCGGTTGCTCGGGTATGACTCACTCGGCTGCTATGGCATCGGAGATTCTTCCCGGCAAGACTATTCTCGAGGCTCTGAACACCGACCTGGTTTGCGACGCTATCAACACCGCAATGCGCGAGTTGTTCCTCCAGATCGTTTACGGTCGTACTCAGTCGGCTTTCTCGGAGGGTGGTCTGGTTATCGGTGCATCACTCGAGGATCTCGGTAAGGGTCTGCGTACTCAGACCGGTACTATGTTCGGCACAAAGGCTAAGGGTACTCGCTACCTCGAGATGGCTGAGGGTTACTGCACCCGTATGGCTCTCGACGCTGACGATCAGGTTATCGGCTACGAGTTTGTTCACCTCGGAAAGGTTATGGAGATGGTTAAGAATGGCGTAGATGCTAACGTAGCTATCGAGAAGGCAAAGGGTACTTACGGCCGCTTCAACGACGCTGTTAAGTACATTGATCCCCGTAAAGAGTAATCCACATTGTTAAACCATTAAATAAGAGAAAATTATGGCATTATTTGAGAGCTACGAGCGCAGAATTGATAAGATTAACGCTGCACTTGCACAATATGGCATCAACGGTGTGGAAGATGCAAAGGCTATCTGCGAGGCTCACGGTCTGGATCCTTACAAGAGGTGTGAGGAGACTCAGCCTATCTGCTTCGAGAACGCAAAGTGGGCTTATGTAGTAGGTGCTGCTATCGCAATTAAGAAGGGTTGCACAGTTGCTGCTGACGCTGCTGAGGCTATCGGCGAGGGCTTGCAGGCATTCTGTATCAACGGTTCGGTTGCAGAGGATCGTAAG
>JAGBVQ010000133.1 GCA_017630245.1 Alistipes sp.
GTAAGGAAAAAGTTAACTATAAATAACATAAATCATTATGACAATTACTGCTGCTGATATCAAAATCGGTATGTGCATCGAGATGGATGGCAAGACTTTCCTTGTTGTCGATTTCCAGCACTGCAAGCCGGGCAAGGGCCCCGCTTTCGTTCGTTCGAAGCTCAAGAACCTCGAGAATGGTCGCGTTCTCGAGAACACTTTCTCGTCTGTAGGTCAGAAGATCGAGCAGGTACGCGTTGAGCGTCGTCCCTACCAGTTCACCTATGAGGATGATCTGGGTGCACACTTTATGCACTGCGAGACTTTCGAGGAGATCAACATCGAGAAGACCCTCATCAACAACTACGACCTTATGGCTGATGGTCAGATCGTAGAGGTTATGTTCCACACTGACAAGGAGATGGTTCTCTCGGCTGAGTTGCCCCCGATCGTAGATATGGAGGTTGTTTATACCGAGCCGGGTATCAAGGGTGATACCGCTTCGACTAACTCGCTCAAGCCCGCAACTGTCAACACTGATGCAACTGTTAAGGTTCCCTTGTTCATCAACACTGGTGACAAGATCCGCGTTGATACCCGCACTCGTGAGTACTACGAGCGTATTAAGTAGGATTGTTAAGCAATTTCTCGATAAAAGAGGTTATTCCGAAAATCGGATAACCTCTTTTTTTCGTATCTTTGTCTAAAGTTTATCAATTATGAAGCGAATACTACTCTTATTAGCACTGCTGTTGCCGATTGGCTCCTTTGCATACAATGGCGAGATGCTGACCCTCGAGATGCGTGGCTCGAAGATCTATCCGGGTACCGAGCGCCAAGTTAAGATCTATGTTCCCAAGCAATATGACGGCTCGACGCCTGCCGCGCTTATTGTTGGTACCGATAGCCAGGAGAAGGTCTTGGCTGAATGTATCGATACGCTCGTAGCCGAGGGCTCAATGCCCGTAGCGATTGCAGTGGTTGTTCGCCCCGGCCGTATTCACAATGCAGCAGGTGAGGTTGTGCGATATAATCGTAGCAATGAGTATGATCGTATGGATGGTCGCTTTGCGCGATTCCTCGAGACGGAGGTGTTGCCCCAGGTGGAGAAGATGCACTGCTCGGATGGTCGTGCTATTAAGTTCTCGGAAGATCCGTCGATGCGTGCAATTACGGGTAGTAGTAGCGGAGGAATCTGCGCCTTCAATGCGGCGTGGCAGCGAGCAGATATGTTCGCCAGAGTCTATGCGATGTGTGGCACGTTTGTGCCGTTCAGAGGAGGTGATCAGTACTCGGCTCTTGTCCGTAAGGGCGAGCCTCGAGCATTGCGCATCTTCTTGCAGGATAACGACGAGGATACGTGGAATCCCCTCTTCGGCAGCTGGTTCGAGTATAACACCCTGATGCTCTCGGCGCTCCAATTTGCGGGCTATGACGTGCGTCATCAGTGGGATAAGGGTGGTCACTCGGGTAAGAATGGTCGCTTGATTATGAATGATGTGATGCGCTGGCTCTGGAAGGATTGGGAGCAGGGTGTCAAGGTTGGCACAAGTGGCAATAAATCGCTCAACGATATAATTATCCCGGGTGAAGGGTGGTGCTGCATCGCCGAAAATATTGCCGATGGAGCGATGCTCCACCCATATAGCGATGAGCAGGTTGTCCTCTGCCGAGGAAGACTCAAAGAGAAGATTTCTGCAAACGGGGAACGCTCGAAGCTAAAGGAGCACATCAAACTCTCGGATCCCTATAAGGCGGTCTATCCGGGTGGTGAGCATACGGCCGTAAGGGTCGAGGGTAGCAATTGGGTGTGGAACTACGTTAATACGCCCGAGGGTAAGCTCGCGCACGGCCAAGAATTTTACTACCTCTATACCGATGCGGGGCAGATTACATTCGATGCGAAGGGGTATCTCTATGTTGCGACATCGGTAGGCGTTCAAATCTGTGACCAGAATGGCCGCGTGCGTGTAGTTCTTGCGCTACCCGGAGGAGCGGTTTCATCGATTGCCTTCGCCGGTAACAATCTCTTTGCCATCAGCGAGGGTAAGCTATATGTTCGCCGTCTACTGCGCAGCGGAACGCACCAGGGCAAGCCCAAATCAGAGGGCCAAGGTTGATATATAGATTTTGGAAAGAGGCTTTGCTCTGTGAATAGTAGAGCCTCTGCTAAAATAGGCGATAGACAATCGTGGGAGAGTTGGTCGTAACCGAAAACTCCTTGCCGAGAGATTCGTTCGATACCCCCTGCCACATCGCTACAAGGCGATTTTGAGGTGGCTCATAGCGAAGACCTTGCACCGATATTTCGGCCGTAGGGTCCAGCGCAAAGAGTGATACCTGCTGCCCTGCGAAACTCTCGAACTCGCTCGGACGGTCGATGAAATCGAAGACTCCACGATCGCCAACCATCTGCAACTCAGCCTCGCTCAGTCGGGCCGCAAGCAACATCAGATTACCCAACGTGTGATCCTCTCTCTTGCCGAAGGCGCCCAGCACTGTAATCTTGCGAAAACCCTGCTCGATGGCGTATGTTATCCCCTTCCAGAGGTCGTTTGTATTCTGGTCGGGGCGCACGATGAGTCGATCTGCGAACTTGACTCGAAGGTCGTTGGTAAGGGAGTCCATATCGCCAACAATGGCTGCAGGTACTCCTCCCCACGCACAGAACTCCTCGGCAGCACTGTCGCAGCAGATGACCTGCTCGGCTCCCCGTAGCAGTGCGCAAGCTACCTCACCGCGCGGAAAATCTCCGGCGGCAAGAACTACGCACTCCGATCGATCGGTGCAATCAGGCAGTCTGTATCGTCTCATCTTTATGGTTGTTTTCATCCATCAGTTTTAGCCACTTGCGGTAGCCGAATATTGCCAATAGGGTGTATAATCCGTAGAGCGCAGCCGTAGGGTAGAGCCCTTTGCTGACGTAGAGCCAGCAGCAGACGGCGTCAATTGCGATCCACACCAACCACTGCTCAACGTACTTGCGCGCCAGCATATAGAGCGCAACGATGCTCGCTGCCGTGGTGAAGCTGTCGCCGTAGGGCACGGTGCTATCTGTGTAGCGTAGCAATATGAAGAGTATCGCCGCCATACTCGCTATGCCGAGTAGCGTGAGGGGGATAATCTTTCGTCGTGGGGTGCGTGTGATGGGGAGCTCTTTTCCGTTGTCCCCACGTCGTAACCACACAGCCCAACCATAGAGGCTCGCCACCAGATAGTAGATATTGATACCCATATCGGCGTAGAATCCCGACTCGGCATATATGAAGATGTAGATTGCGGGCATAACAATATTTGCTGCCCACAGCCACACCGAGGCTCGATATTCGAGCCAGAGGTATATCAATCCGATAACGGTACCCGCTATTTCAAGCCATAACATAGGGCAAATATACAAATAAGTGAGCGAGAAATATCAAGTTTACTTGAGTATTTTTCACAGCGAGCGAGAGTATAATGAAGATTTATCTCAAATATATGAAGAAATTGATAATTGATGGCCGAAAGAGATAAGATTTCGAGGGCTTTGGGTCGGGGGCTTTGCGATACGGAAGTTTTTTGCGGCAGAGAATCCCTTGTGTACGGTTGTTGGAAGGTTGCCCTACGGGCAGTCAAAGTGAGGGGTAGGTGGGAGATTATGAATTTTTATTTCGGCGCACATCTGATATTTTAACTAAAAATCACTATCTTTGTCTGATTATTACTATGAATGAGATGAATTTACAAGATTTTAACCCCAATAGCGTAGGCGTCGATAATGGCAACTACTTCGGTATGCCCTTTACGGCAGAGGATGCAGAGTTGGTGTTGGTCTCGGCTCCGTGGGATGTGACATCCTCTTATGGTGCCGGTTCGGCATACGCACCCGATGCGATTATCGAGGCCTCGACGCAGCTCGATTTCTACGATCCCGTCTCGCCTGACCAGTGGCGTAAGGGTATCGCTACAGCAGAGATTGATTACGATATTCAGGAGCTTTCGGAGCGTCTGCGCTCGGATGCAGAGAAGGTTATCGAGCATCTGGAGGAGGGAGGCGATCCCGCTGTGGAGCATATTCTACGCAAGATTCGCCGCATTAACGAGGGTAGTGCTCAGATCAACGAGAGTGTCTATCGTCAGGTGCAGAGCTGGCTTGCGAAGGGTAAGGTGGTCGGTCTGGTTGGAGGAGATCACTCGACCTCGTATGGTGCAATCAAGGCCGTGAGCGAGGCTCACTCTTCTTTAGGAGTGCTACACTTTGATGCTCACTGCGATCTGCGCGACTGCTATGAGGGATTCGAACACTCACACGCTTCGATTATGTTCAACGTGCTGAGGGATATGCCCGAGGTAAAGAAGATCGTTGAGGTCGGCGTGCGAGACTTCTGTGATGATGAGTTGGCACTGGTGAGATCAACCGAGAGGGTTGATATGTTCGACGACTACTCGCTCTCGACAGCTAAGTTCGAGGGTCGCAGCTGGGCTTCGCTCTGCGATGAGATTGTCGAGCGTCTGCCCGAGAAGGTCTATATCAGTATGGATATTGATGCGCTCTCGATCGAGTATTGTCCCAATACGGGAACTCCTGTGGTGGGTGGTTTGTCGTTCAACGAGGCTGTCTACCTGATGGATTGCGTGGCTCGTTCGGGTCGTACGATTGTCGGATTTGATATGGTTGAGGTGGTACCCACGCTCGAGAATAAGATTGATGCATCGGTCGGTGCACGAATGTTGTATAAGATGTGCGGTGTCGCACTTAAAACCCGTAAGTAAACGAATATGAAGAGATTATTTCTGATATTGGCTCTCGTAGTGACCTTCGCCTCGTGTAATAAGGGTGGCGTGAAGCTCGGTGCTGAGGCTGACTCGCTGGCATACGTTATAGGCCTTAATGTGGGTAAGAGCCTGCTGCAGATGGACTCTACGCTGAATGTGGATGTTGTCTGCACTGCCATTAAGGAGGCATACACCGGTCAGGAGAAGATGAGCTTCGAAGAGGCTAAAATCTACTACCTGCGTCAGATGAACTACACTAAGTATGAGCGTTTCAAACTCTATGAGGAGCGCTTCCTGGCCGATCTGGCAAAGAGCGATCGCACTTATGTTCGCACAAAATCGGGTATTACATACAAGATTACCGAGCTGGGTGACCAGCAGAATCTGCCCTCATATCAGCGCGATACGATTGCGATTCGCTATCGAATTACCCGTCAGGATGGCACCGAGATCTACTCGTCGTATGAGCGTGCCGATACTACGCGCAATGCTCTGTCGAAGTACATTGTCGGCCTGCAGGAGAATCTGAAAATGGTCGGCAAGGGCGGTAAGTTTACGGCTTGGATCCCCTCGCAGTTGGCATACGGAGCCGGCGGTAATGAGGAGATGGGCATCGAGCCTAACTCGACACTCTGCTTCGAGGTTGAGGTTCTGGAGGTTGATCACTATCGCAAACGCAGATAAATCTGCGATAATTAGGGTGGCAATTTTTTGTAGGATTGATGATTATTGCTATATTTGTCGCCCGTAAAGAGATTAAACTTAATTAACTAAATAAATTTCAAAGAGATGAAAAAAATGATTATGTCGATTGCGGTTGCAGTTTGCACCGTGATTGTTATGGCTTCTTGCGGTGGCAATGGCCTTATCACAAAGGGTAACACCTCGGAGCTCGATACCCTCTCGTATGCGTTGGGTTCGAACATCGGTTATGGTGTGAAGTATGAGATGAGCGATATTCCGTTCGATTTCAAGACTATCGCTAACGGTATTGAGTCAGCTGCTTTGGGTAAGGCTAAGATGACTCAGGAGGAGGCTATCGAGTTGCTCCGCAACTACTTTATGACTACTCGTGGCGAGCGTGCTCGCGCTATCGCAGAGCGTAATGCTCAGGATGACAGCCTCCGTTTGGCTCAGGGCTTGGAGAAGGCTGTTCGCGTAGTTGCTGATCCCGAGATGTTCGAGAGCGAGGAGGAGCGCGAGGAGCTTTCGTACGCTTTCGGTGTTGACATTGGTACAAACGTAATGAACAGCGGCCTGCCCATCCAGCTCTACTGGCTCAATAAGGGTATCGCTGATATTCAGGAGGAGAACGCTCAGCTTACTGAGGATCAGATCAACGAGTACCTCCAGAACTACTTTATGGTTGTTCGCCCCCAGCAGAACGCTGAGAAGTCGGCTGCTTGGTTGGCTAAGATGGAGAAGAAGGCTGGTGTAAAGAAGACTGAGAGCGGTCTGGTTTACAAGGTTGTTAAGGCTGGTGACGAGAATGTTAAGGCTACCGATGATCGCGATGTTGTAGTTGTTCACTACAAGGGTACTACCGAGGATGGTAAGGTATTCGATTCGTCGTATGATCGTGGTGAAACTGCTGAGTTCCCCCTCAATCACGTTATTCCCGCTTGGACCGAGGGTATGAAGCTCGTAGGTAAGGGTGGTAAGATCATCCTCTGGTGCCCCGCAGAGTTGGCTTATGGCCAGCGTGGTGCAGGTCGTGATATCGGCCCCAACCAGGCACTCCAGTTCGAGGTTGAGCTTATCGACGTTAAGCCTTTCGCACAGCCCGAGGGTGAGACTGTAGAGGCAGCTCCCGCAGAGTAGTGCTAAATAGCCATAGAAGAGAGATTAGGGCCATTCCCCTTTGGGTGTGGCCCTAATCTCTTTGAGGTTGTTAATAATATATCACTATTTGATAACTTATATAACCCAAATTTGAAGCCTTATGCGTTTATTATTATCGGGAAATGAGCTTGGGGGTCAAAAAGAGATGCTTGAAACTCTTCGCGAAATCGCAGAATGTACCCAAAGAATCAGTAGCCAATCGGAAAGTACCTTTTGGCATCGAGGAAATTGGGAGGTGTTGTTGGATTCGATGGCGTTGATAGCCTCGGTGTTGGCAATGTTAGCTGTCGTGACAATAGTATACGAATACGCAAAAATAAAGCGCAATCGCAATTGTCAAAGTCAGGTGTTTGGGGAGATTATACGCTATCTTTATGTTAATGATACGATTATCGAGATTTTACGTTTGAAGATGGACCATAGAGGGTGGTATAACTGTCATCCGCACGAGGCTATAATTCGTCGTTTTAAGTTTCCGGATAAGGATCTGGAGATAAGCGACTTTACCGTAACATCCAAGAACTATGATCAGATCCGTGAGTTCCAGCTCTTCCTGCGAAATTATAATATTATGGCCGATGTTACGGCTAAACATTTTGACGACGAAACTCTTGATCGACGAATCAAAATTAACGATTTGGCAGATTTGCAGGATCGTTCTCGGCGAATATTACTCCGTATCCAAAAGTTGAATAAAGATTTTAATTTGCGTATTCCTGCAATTGAGCAGTATATTCCGTTGCATCATAGGTCCGGTTTTAGGGGAGATGATTTAATCCTTACTCCGGCCGAGATGGAGATTGTCAAAGATGTTATCGTGCCACCGCAATATGCGGCCATTGCGAATCACTACCTTAAGGCTGTTGCGGATAGGTATGTGAAATACTATGATATTGAGATTTTCCCTCTGCATGATGAATATAAAGATTATGGGCCCTATTCGGAGGAGTCTCAAATTGTCTACAAAAGGAACTTCAATATTAAAGAGCCCTCGCCAGGCTCGGTGCAAAAAGTCGGATAGTATTCAATTCTGATCTTATATCCCTCTTTTTTTGGTATATTTATTGAATGGAGAGGTGTGCGACTCCAATATTTTATTAACTTTGTAGGGAAGAAAAAACTTAAAAACGAATAGATATGAAAAAGTACAGATGCACAGTTTGTGGTTGGATCTACGATCCGGCTATTGGCGACGCTGATTCGGGTATCGCGCCTAACACTCCCTTTGAGGAGATTCCCGATGAGTGGGTATGTCCGCTTTGTGGCGTGGGTAAGGAGGATTTCGAGCCTGTTGAGGAGTAGGTTCCGCCTTTTGAATTTATGTAACGGTTATCCAACCTTCGGGTTGTGATAACCGTTTTTTTTAGGTTTTACTAGCAGAGCTTTATAGATTGCCGGTTCGAATCCTTCCCCCGCTACCAAAAAAAAGAGGAAACCCAATCGGATTTTCTCTAAGGTAGCGGGAGGAGGACTCGAACCTCCGACCTTCGGGTTATGAGCCCGACGAGCTGCCAACTGCTCCATCCCGCGATATATCGTAATTACATTGTAATATCGCTTGTTTGCGAGTGCAAAGGTATACAAATTTTTTAGTTATCCAAAATTTTAGAAGATTAAATGTGCTATTTTTGCGCGACTATTGTGCCAATACGCTGTAAATCAGCTTGAAATAAATTTTCAAAAAGACGGTGATTTATAGCCTGTCCGAGTAGATACAATAAGGGCTGTCACGACAACAACCGCAACAGCCCCTGTTTTGCTATTTTACGCGGAACCAATCCATCGTACGGCCGAGAAGACCTCGCTTATCGAGCGAGCCGCGAACCTTCAGGATATCGCCCTCTACGGCCATCGAGCAGTAGTAGGTCTTACCATTTCCCGGATCGTAGATCACTCCGCCCGAGTACTCGCCATCCTTAGCCTTAAGGTTGCTCAGCATATTCAAGCCCATCAGCTCGCGGCTGCGAAGCTTTGCGTCGGGGTTGTTCTTGTCGACTGCAGGATTGCCATTGGGGTCTGTCGGGTTCTTTAACCAAACGATCTTACCGTTGTAAATATCACCCTCCTGGTAAACCTCAACGATAGCTGTGCCATCGCTTAACTTCCATTTTCCCACTACGCCCTGCGCGAAGGTTGCTGCAACCGGTGCAAGAACGAATAACATTGCAATAAAAAACTTTCTCATAATAAAACTTATTTGTGTAGAATTTTAAAATATCTATCATTTATTTGCCAAAGGCGTCATTCAGCACGCGAGCCAGGCGATATCCAGCCTTAGCTATCTGGGTCTCGGTCAGATCCTTATGCTCCTCGAAGAAGCTCTCATCGAAGCTGTCGCCGGGCTTTGCCCACTCATACATCGGACGGCAAGCCTTGCCCGATTCGCGTCCCCAGCTCCACGGATCGCCCTTCTCCCAAGCCTCTTTGTTTGCGCCATATTTATTGTCGATATAGTCGCGGTAAGCGTAGAGATCCTTTACCAGATCGGTGTTGATGTCGGTTGTTGACTGCACATCCCACAAGCCGTGATAAGCCTTCTTCTGACCCTTGTAATTTACTCTAAACCAATTGTAACGGTTCTGCGGACCGCCGGGCAGGTCGTTGAAGAAGACGTGCGCAGGGCAGTGGTTGTCGCCAACCATATGGATAGCCCACTTGAGGTTAAGGTTTACCAGTGAGTCGGGCTGGTTGCGCCAATCGTTCAACTCCTTGATGATGCGCTCCATCTGAGGGATGCCGTCACCGTCACCATTCGAACGGGTTGTTCCGCAAGGCTCGCCATTCTCGTCAACGGTAATCATATGCCACCAGGTCGAGATCTCGTAGGGTGTACCGTTACGGTAGACATCCATCCACTCGGCGTAATCTACAATCGAGTGATCGAGGTAGAGGTCGATATTCTTCTGCGTACGCTCGGTAAGGTGCTTCTCGGCGATAGCAGCGATAAGTTTGTGTGCATATCCCCACGCAAAAACATCCTGCGAGAAGAGGATTGTCAGGGCGATAGCAAGTGTTAAGATTCGTTTCATATCAGGTTTTGTTTTATCTGTTACAACAATACTATTTAGGCAAATATAGTGATTTTTTTGCAAACGCGCATATTTCTATACAAAAAACTTCGAACGGGCTAAAAAAAGACTAAAACACTTGGTGAATACAATATAAATGTATATTTTTGAGAGATAATATGCACATATTGTACGTTTAGAATAACTTAAAACTGAAAGATATGAATAATTTAAGACGAGTTTTGCTCTTTGCATTCGCTGTAATGATGATGCTGCCGGCCTCAGCCGAGTCGTTTGAGGATATCCGCAAGAAGGCCTCTACGAAGGGAACGCTCCTTGCTGCGGGAGAGATTACTGGTGTTGTCGTTGGTGATTATCGCTCGGTGAACGCTGCGCTCAACTTCAATACACGTTTCGACTATGTTGATCTGCGTACAAACAAGCGCACGAACTACATCCAGAGCGAGGATGGCAAGTACGGTTTTCGCATCGTCTTCAATGGTGTGTATGACAACCGCTGTAAGCGTGCCGATAAGGTGAAGATTAACCTTGCGGGCTGTACTGTAACTCGTGAGGATAACCCCGAACGCTACACGATCTCGGGTGTTAAGATCGAGAACGTCGAGCCTCTGGCAGAGGGCGTTGAGCTCGCTGCAAAGGTGAAGAGTATCAATGAGCTCACCGATGCAGATATCTACACTTTCGTAGCTGTGAAAGGTGTGGAGTTTATGAATAAGCAGGGTGCCTATACCAACATCTTCGAGATGGCTGCGCTGCGTTCGTTTATGAATCAGGAGCGTAACCCTTGGGAGAATGGAGATTGCTGGGCTTCGTTGCTCAAGGATGCCAATGGAGAGTCAATCTATATGCTTGTAAACTCGAAGTGCTCGTGGCGTCGTAATGGCCAGGGCGTGCCTAAGGGTGTGGGTAATGTTGCAGGTGTTGTGGTGCACGAGTATGTGCGTCGCTACGGAGATAACCTCGGCAAGTACTCGATTCGTCCTCTCAATGAGATGGATATCCGTAATCAGATGCCTAAGGAGGAGAGCTCGTCGTATGTGACTATTGCCGATTGGAATTACGACCGCAACTATCGTGGTCAGCTCAATATCGAGGGTATTGGTCTTGTTAGTGGCTCGAGGGCTACACGTTATTCGGGTCGTATCCTCCCCGACGAGGGCGAGGGCTTCCTCTCGACAAATGTGGGTTCGACATATCGTCTTGATACCGATTACGATACTCGCTACTCGAACGATAACTCAGGTATGCGCAAGCACGGAGGTCTGCGCTTTGAGGCAAATGTACATAACTGGCTTTCGAAGGATAGCGGAGTTGTCGTTGAGGTCTCGACCGAGGGTGTGAGCGGAAAGGCTTTGACCTTCGACTTCTCGTTTGGTGTGGGTAATCACGATATTCAGAACTGCTGGGGATTCCCCGCATTCTGGAATGTTGCCTACTCAACCGACGGCAAGAACTTTACCGTGGCAAAGGAGAATATCGTGTTGCGTGCACTTCCCTATACCTTTGGTCGATTGAAGGGTGTGGATAATGCCGACCGTATGCCCAACTGTGATATGGCAATGGGATTCACCGACCATAGTGTCAAGTTGCCCGCTTCGCTGCTCGGACAGAAGAGTGTGACCATTCTGCTGACCCCTGCCTCGCGCCGTATGGCATCAATTCCTACTGATGAGATGGATGATTCGATACAGGGCGAGATTACGGGTGATATTAACAAGACCCTTATCCTTCGTATGGGCCGTGTATCGGTTAAGGCTGTAAAGTAGTCTTTGCTTTCGGATAATTAAGCTGTCTAACAAGACTTAAAATGAGCTCTTGTTATACAACTTCTACGCAAAAAGGCGTGTTCACCTAAGTTGGACACGCCCTTTTTTGTGAATTGTGAAATGGGGTAGGATAGCCTGCCTACCTCTATCTAAAAATACTCCTCGCGATAGGCGTAGCCATTTCGCAGCGACTCGAAATATTCGGGGTGTTGCTTGAGTATTGCACTCTCGGCGAGGATGTTGTAACGTTCAGTAATTGTGGTAGATAACTCCCTCCAAGATATCGGGCTCGGCCTTGATGGGCTAACCTGATCGGGGTACCAGTCCTCGAGTGGTAACCCTAAATTTCGAGCCACAGCCGCCACTGCCATAGCCGTAGCATTTGCCTTGCCCTGCAGGGAGTAGCCTGCAATATGAGGCGTTGAGATGAAGGCCTTTTCCAGTAGTTTGGGGCTGATATTCGGCTCCCACTCCCAGACGTCGATTGCGCACTCCACGCCCGAGTGCAACAGCGCTGCCGTATCTACCACTTCGCCACGCGAAGCGTTGATCAAAATCTTCTCCGTACCTTGCCACGACTTCAATAATCGCTCGCCAACCAGGTGGAATGTGTCGGGTGCAAGTGGGGTGTGCAGCGTTACTACATCGGCCTTGGCAAAGAGCTCCTCGATGGTTACAAACCCCAGATGTTCACGCTCTTCGCGTGGTGGGTCGCAGCAGATTGTCTTGAAGCCCCACGCTGTAGCATACTCCATAACCAGCGAGCCGACATTTCCCACGCCGACAATGCCGAGAGTTACCTCGCTCGGAGCTACACCTCGGCGCTCAGAGATATGTGTCAGAACTGCCGAAACCCACTGCAAAACACCTCTGGCATTGCATCCGGCTGCATTTTCGACCACAATTCCGTGCAAGTGACAGTACTCCAGGTCGATGTGGTCGGTGCCGATTGTTGCCGTGACTACGAGGCGTACCTTCGACCCATCGAGCAGGTCTTTGTCGCACTTTGTGCGAGTGCGAACAACTATCGCATCGGCATCGAGCACCTGCTCGCGACAGATTGCCCGACCCTCGGCATAGACCACCTCTGCAAAAGGCTCAAATACCCCACGAATAAAGGGAATTCCGCTATCAATTACAATCTTCATCAAGATATTCTCTTTTGTACCCACAAATATAAGTAAAAATCACAAAAATCTGATTTTACATTTTGAATTACTTTTGTATTTTTGTGCAAAACTACAACCGAATGATACATCCTATAGCCGAATTAAAACATTGGTGGTGGCGCCGAACTCTACGTAACCGTGAAGTTACAATCATCAGCGAGAACTGTTGGGGCGGTTTTATGTGCCAATTCACGGGTATGCGCTACAACTCGCCATTCGTGGGTCTGCTTGTGCCCGCACCGGATTATATCAAGATCCTGCGCTCGCTACGCGAGTATGTCGAGGGTACGCTGACCGAGCTTCCCTGGGAGCAGAGTCGCTATGTCGAGAACCTCAAACGCTTTAATTTTCGCTTTCCGCTGGCGGTGCTGACCCCGACAAACGGAGGCGATCCTGTGGAGATTCACTTCCGCCACGGCACCTCGTTCGAGAGCGAGGCGGCCAAGTGGTATCGTCGTGCCAAGCGTGTGAACTACGACAATATCATCGTCAAACTCGCCGAGCGTAACGAGTGTACCCCCAAGGAGATTGCCGAGTTCGACGCGCTCGACTACCCCTCAAAGGTCTGCTTCACGGTGAATAAATACCCCTACCCATCTGCCCGCCAGCTCAAGGTGGCCAACTATCGACGTAAGGGCGCAGTCTATAAC
>JAGBVQ010000134.1 GCA_017630245.1 Alistipes sp.
CCTTGGTTTGAGTGCTACTCGGCCGAGAGTAAGTTGTAGGCTACAAATTCTACATAAAAAAAGGGCTGTCGCAACGCAACGTTGGAGAGCCCTTTTCTGTTTTTGAGGGAGTGCTTACTCGATCTCGAATGTGCGCGAAACCTCCGAATTGACGTGGATGGTTACCGTCATTACATCATCCTCGGGTAGCAGTTCGCCAATCTTCTCTGACCACTCGATAAGGCAGAGATCGCCCGAGTAGAAGTACTCCTCATAACCCAAATCGAAGGCCTCCTCCAGTCGGTTGATACGGTAAAAATCGAAGTGATATATCGCCTCGCCCTCCTCTGTCGAGTATTGGTTTACAAGGGCGAAGGTCGGACTGGTGACCACGTCGCTCGAGCCGAGCAGGGCTACAATCTCGCGTATGAGAGTGGTCTTGCCGGCGCCCATCTGCCCGTAGAAGGCAACGATCGAGCGGCCGTCGAGGTTTTGGAGAATCGCATCAGCAACGTTGCGAAGCTCGCTTTGAGAATCTATTGTAATGGTCTGCATATTATCTGTTTTTGGGTTTAAGAACGATGTATGGTACGATCATCTCCTCCATCGAGATTCCTCCGTGCTGGAACGTGTCGCGAT
Organism: Alistipes sp.; assembly: GCA_017630245.1. Classification (GTDB taxonomy): domain Bacteria; phylum Bacteroidota; class Bacteroidia; order Bacteroidales; family Rikenellaceae; genus Alistipes. The sequence goes on from JAGBVQ010000134.1 coordinate 619, forward strand.
AGTAGCGGATGTACTTGTTGGCGTCATTGTGGTAGACGATAAAGTCGTGATTGTAGGCGAAGATGTAGCTCGACGAGAGGTTGCCCGAGGGGAGCTGAATCTCTTCAGGTTTGGTAATCTCAAATACCTCGCGGTAGTTGTAGGCCAGATTGCGGCCTGTTTTGTAGCGCAGGTTGGTCGAGGTTGCCTTATCGCCCGTAATGCGAATAGGGTTATCGACACGCACGGTGCCGTGGTCGGAGGTGATAATCACGGTGTGACCGTTCTCTGAGAGCATCTTAAGCATCGTAAAGAGCTCGGAGTGCTCGAACCACGAACGTGTGAGCGAACGGAACGATGCGTCATCTTCGGTAAGATCGCGGATAATGTCGGTCTCGGTACGAGCGTGCGAGAGGATGTCCAAAAAGTTGTAGACGATAACCGAGAAGTCGGCATCGAGTACTCGACGGAAATTATCGATAAGTTTTCGACCCGCCTCGGGGCGTACGAGTTTATCGAAGGTAGTCTTCCAAGTGCGACCCGACGAAGAGAGCTGACGGCGCAGAAACTCCTCCTCGTATTGATTCTTTCCGCCCTCCTCATTGTCGTTGAGCCAGCGGTTGGGCATAAGTTTGTCTATAGCCAGCGGCATAAGACCGGCAAAGATAGCGTTGCGGGCGTATTGCGTTGCTGTCGGAAGGATCGCACAATAGAAATCGTCCGATTCGACGTTGAACCAACCATTAAGCATTGCGTTTATCGAGCGCCACTGATCGTAGCGGAAGTTGTCGATCAGCAGCAGAGTGGTCTTTTTGTTCTTATCGACCTCGGGGAAGATTCGGTTACGCATCAGGGTGTGCGACATCACGGGGGTGTCATCGTCGCGGCGATTGATCCAATCTTTGTAGTTTTGGCGCACGAACTTGCAGAACTCCTGGTTTGCCTCGTTCTTCTGATAGTACAGCACCTCTTTAATGCTCTGGTCTCCCGACGAAGAGAGCTCGATATCCCACGTTGTGAGTTTGCGGTAGATGTTACACCAATCCGAGAAAGTCGATGCGCTCTGGTAGAGGCTGCTGATGCGGCCAAACTCGGCGCGGTAATCTGCCGTAGCCTGCTCACTCTCGAGCTGGCGAGAGTGAACGTGCTTTTTGATTGAGAGTAGTACCTGATTAGGATTTACGGGCTTGATGAGGTAGTCGGCAATCTTCGAACCGATAGCCTTATCCATAATATTCTCCTCCTCGCTCTTGGTTACCATAATCACGGGCGTCGCGGGGCGCACATCCTTGATGAGGGGCAGGGTCTCAAGTCCTGTCATTCCCGGCATCATCTCGTCGAGGATTATAAGGTCATAGGCGGTCTCGGATGCCATATCTATAGCATCGTATCCATTGTTGCAGGTATCCACCTCGTATCCCTTGCTCTTCAGAAAGAGAACGTGTGGCTTGAGCAACTCAATCTCATCATCTACCCAAAGTATCTTTACCACGTTGTTGTCGTTTAATCTGTTTTACTGCAATTTTCTTGCGGTAGTTGGCTACAAAGCTGCAAAAACCGAGCGAATCGTGGGGTACGACTCGTGCAGAGCCTTGCAAACCTCCTCGGGAGTGAGCCACTCTGCTGCCGAAATGCCCTCCTCGTGTTGAGGTGCTGTGGCGCCGCTGTTACCGCGCATCAGGAACCAGTGCGTACACTTGAGCTCCCACTCACCATAAACGTTGTAGGTGTGGAATGTATTGCATATAGGCTTAATAATCTCCGATGCGACCACTCCCGTCTCCTCGGCTACCTCTCGCAGAGCACACTCCTCAATCGACTCACCCTCTTCCCAGTGACCTTTGGGCAGATCCCAGCGACCTCGGCGAGAGATCATTAGTGTCTTGCCGCTGCTGTCGAGCACGACACCACCTGCTGCCACGACAAACGTAAACTCCTCGGCAAAGGAGGTGAAGGTGTCGTTGGCGCTATCGGATATGATTGCTATATTGTTGTGAGTCTCGAGAATTTTTATTACTTTCGCTCTTGAAATTCCCTCTGCGGCCTCGATGATAAGGTCGAATGCCGTAGTGTCGGCCTCTCGGTCGATGAAAGTTACGCTTCTGTCGAGAAAATAGATGGTAGGGTACATTTTTCGGGTATTTGTAGTTTTATACCGCAAATTTAGAAAATATTTGAAGTTAAACCGATAAACAGTATGAAAAAATTACTCTTATTTATGGCTTTTTTATCTTGCCTGGTAGGCTGTGAGCAGCGTCCGCAGCCTTTGACTATTGATAATGCATTGACTCCGGAGGAGATCGCCGCAGCGAAATTCACACCGGAAGTGATGTGGAAAATGGGTCGTGTCGGAGCGGTTACACTCTCGCCCGATGGTGAGCAGTTGCTCTATACGGTCACCTATTATAATATGGAGGAGAACCGTGGCGTTACGGCGATATATCTGCGAAATATGACTTCGGGCGCAGTTAAGCAACTGACCGACCACTCTTCGAACAACCACTCGCCCAAGTGGAGCGAGTGTGGCGAGAAGATCTACTTCCTCTCGGATCGTAGTGGCTCGAGCCAGATTTGGTCGATGAACGCAGAGGGCAAGGAGGTGGAGCAGGTGTCGGCATTCGAGAAGGATGTTGAGGCTTACGGAATCTCTCCTCGCGGCGATAAACTCTTCTACGTGCAGCGCGTTCAGGTGTGCGATCGCAAATCGTCGGATATATACGAGGATGCACCCAAGTCGAAGGCTAAGATCTATGACGATTTGATGTGTCGCCACTGGAACTATTGGGATGAGGGCTCGTATGTACACATCTTCGTTGGCGATATGTCGGCCGAGGGTAAGGCTTCGGAGGGTGTCGATATTATCGGTGCAGAGAGTGCGTGGGATGCTCCGCTTGCACCCTTCTTCGATGGCGATGAGATTGCGTGGAGTCCGAATGGAGAGCAGTTGGCCTATACCTGTAAGCCCCTCACAGGCTATGAGTATGCCATATCGACCGACTCGGATATCTTTATCTATGATGTTGAGAGTGGCAAGAGCCAGAATATCTGCAAGGCTCTGCCCGATGGCGTGGAGCTCAATACCGACCGCCGCCGTGTGGCGCAGATGCCCGGATACGACAAGTATCCGACCTTCTCGCCCGATGGCAAGTTGGTAGCCTTCCGCTCGCAGCGCCGTGCCGGCAATGAGTCGGATAAGGAGCGACTCTTTGTGTGGAATAGCCAGAGTGGTCAGATGTGCGATTTGACCGCAGATTTCGATTATAATGCTACGAATCTTATCTGGGATGGTAATGAGGCTTTGTGGTTTGTCTCACCCATTGAGGCTACGCATCAGCTCTGCCGTGTGACTCTTGATGGTAAGGTTGAGGTACTCACCTCGGGTGATCACGATATCGTTTCGGCAACTATCGCCGGCGGACGTAAGGTTGTAGCGATGCAGAAGATTACCCACGCTACCGAGATTTTTGAGGTTAATCCCGAGGATGGAACTCTGGCGCAGATCTCAAACGTTAATCAGGAGATCTATGATAATATCCCCTTCGGTAAGGTTGAGAAGCGTTGGGTGAAGACCACCGACGGCAAGAAGATGCTCGTGTGGGTTATCCTTCCGCCCGACTTCGACCCTGCGAAGAAGTATCCTACGCTGCTCTACTGTCAGGGTGGCCCGCAGAGTGTGGTTTCGCAGTTCTGGAGCTACCGTTGGAACTTTCAGCTGATGGCAGCGCAGGGCTATATCGTTGTGGCTCCCAATCGCCGAGGTCTTCCCTCGTTCGGTCAGGAGTGGCTCGATCAGATCTCGGGTGACTACTCGGGCCAGAATATTCGCGACTATCTCTCGGCTATCGACGATGTCGCTCGTGAGCCTTGGTGTGACAAGGAGCGTCTGGGTTGCGTAGGTGCATCTTATGGAGGCTACTCGGTCTACTTCCTTGCCGGTTGTCATCAGAAGCGTTTCAAGGCCTTTATCTCGCACTGCGGAATCTTCAATTTCGAGTCGATGTATGGCGAGACCGAGGAGCTCTTCTTTATCAATAATGACTAC